>WJIX01000144.1 GCA_014730075.1 bacterium
GCCAAAAGGCAGCAGCAGCTGATGAGGTATATTCAGTCCCTTCCCGATCAGGAGCGGAACGAAATCATCAAGAAATTCAGGAGCATGCGCTCCCAGGAAGAGATGATGGAATTCGGACAGGAATTGTATGAGAGAGCTGTCAGGGAAGGATTTATCGAAGAGGACGAGAATGAGGAAGGAGAGAAGTAATGAGACGTGGAATATTCTTATTGATAGCAGTATGTTTGCTGGTTTTCTCGTGCTCGAGCCACCGGGCGGGGGTCTCCGTTCAGCGCCCTCATCCTCGAGACCTGAAATACCCGGACCTGAAGCTGACCATGCCGGAATACCAGGAGTTTACCCTGGATAACGGGATGGAGGTTTTCTTCATTGAGGACCATGAAATACCTATAGTAAACATTTCCATGCTGGTGAAGAATTACTATCCCCCCAGGGAAAAGCTTGGCCGGAATACCATGGCAGCCTGGGTTATGAGAAATGGGGGAAGTGAGAACTGGCCCGCGGACAAACTGAACGACGAGCTGGAATTCAGGGCGGCCCGTATCAGTTTCAGCGGGCAGTCTCTCAACACTACCATATCTCTTGACTGCCTCAAGAAGGACCTGCCAGATATAATGGCCATTTACGCCGACCTGATCATGCATCCGGTTTTCCCCGAAGATAAGATTGAGATGAAGCGGAAGACCATGCTTGAGGCATTGAGGCGTAAGAACGATAAGCCCCGGAATATCGCTGGCAGGGAGTACGGAAAGCTGATATACAGGGGTCACCCCTACGGGTGGGAGCCTACCGAGGAGAATTATCAGAATATCACCAGGGAGGACCTGGTGGAATTTCATGAAAGTTATTTCCACCCCGGAAATACCATAGTTGGCATCAGCGGGGATGTCACCAGGGAGGAGATTATTTCCCTGCTGAACGAAAAGTTCAGGGGGTGGGAAGAATCAGAGGTTACGGTCCAGGAGGTTCCTCCTGTTGAGCTTGAGGAGAGGAAGAACTTCAACTACGCGGAAAAGGCCGATATGAACCAGGCATACATAATGATGGGGCACCTGGGTATCAGGAATGACCACCCCAGGCGTTGCGCCATTAATATAATGAATTATATCCTGGGCGGGGGCTCTTTCGCTTCCTGGATTACCGAAGAGGTCAGGGTGAAGAAGGGCCTGGCCTATTCAGCAGGTTCTTACGTTAATCACGGAGCTTTTGCAAGAGGGACCTATACCGCGTATGCCCAGACCAAGGCCGAGGAGTATCACCGTTCGCTCAAGATCATCATGGATCAGATTGAGAGGATGAGAACGGAAGGCCCCACTCAGGAGGAGTTTAACAAAGCGATCGATTCCTACCTGAACAGCCAGGTTTTTGAGTATGAGTCCAAGGAACGTATAATCGGAAGGCTGATGATGCTGAAGTTCCAGGGCAGGCCCCTGAATACTCCTGAAATGGATATGGAGAAGTACGCCGCTCTGACAATAGAGGATATAAGGGAAGCGGCGAAGGAGTATCTGAGGCCGGAGATGATAACTGTCCTGGTGGTGGGTAACAGGGAAAAGTTTGCCAAGCCGCTCAGTTCATTCGGAGAAGTAAATGAGATAGAGCTGGAGTAGCAGGCTTCAGGCTGTTCATAAAAACGAAAGGGGTGTTTCCGATGGCGGGAACACCCCTTTTTCTTAGTCGTGTGGACAGGGATTCTGGTTATTTGTTGAACTTGTTGGTGATCGGCATTCTCCTGTCCTTTCCGAATGATACGCTGGTAACCCGGATTCCGGGAGCGCCCAGGTTGTGCTTGTGGATGCTCTGCTCTATCCTGTCTACTACCTCACGGGTGGTATCGGGATCCAGCCCCTTCGCGATTATCTCCTCCACAGAGAGTCTTTTCTCGATATAGAGCTCCACGATCCTGTCCAGTACCGGGTATGGCGGCAGTGAGTCCTGGTCCAACTGTCCCGGGCGCAGCTCCGCGGACGGTTTTTTCTGGATAATCGATTGGGGGATGAGGTTGCCTCCCGAGAGTTTGTTCCTGTAACGTGATAGCCTGTAAACGGCGGTTTTGGGGGTATCTTTCAGCGGGGAAAACCCTCCGGCCATATCCCCGTACAGGGTACAGTATCCTGTGGCGGTCTCGCTCTTGTTGCCTGTGGCCAGCACAAGCCATCCGTGCCTGTTCGAATAGGCCATCAGTATGTTTCCCCTGATCCGGGCCTGTATATTCTCCTCGGTAATGGTTATCTCGCTGGTTTTGAAAATTCCCGAAGTCTTCTCCAGGTAAGCTTCGTATATTTCACTTATTCCCTGCTCCTGTATTTGCACCCCCAGGTTCTCCGCCAGGGAGTGGGCGTCACGGGTGGATTTTTCCTGCGTATACCTGGAAGGCATGGTTACGCAGACTACCTTCTCCTTTCCCAGAGCGTCGGTGGCCAGTATTGCCACCAGGGCGGAATCGATTCCCCCGCTCAACCCTATTACCACCTTCTCGAACCCGTTCTTGGTGAAGTAATCCCGGAGTCCGGTCATCAGCGCGGAATAAAGCTCTCTGTCCCTGGAAAGATATTTGGACATGGGAGGTTTGATATTCTTTCTTTTCTTCCTGCCCCCGGCTTTCCGGATATTTATAACCTCAAGATCATATCCATCATGCGATTTCCCGGGTCGGCGGGGGGCGGACCTGGTCTGAAGGTCCGCTACTATCAGGTCTTCCTGGAAAGGTTTTGCCCTGGATACAGTTTTGCCGTATCTGTCTATGATATGTGAGCTTCCGTCGAAAATCAGTTCATCCTGGCCACCTATCAGGTTACAGCAGCAAATGGCGGCATCGAATTTCTGAGCTTTCTTCTTGAACAGCTTTTCCCTGTCCCTGCATTTATTTATGATATAGGGAGAGGCGGACAGGTTCATTATGATATCCGCGCCGAGATAACTGGATTCAGCCTGGGCAGGACTGTTTTTCACCCAGAGATCCTCGCAGATAGTGATCCCGATTTTTCCCCTGCCGGTATCCACTGCCATGGCGGTATTGCCCGGCGAAAAATATCTCTTTTCATCGAATACGCTGTAATTGGGAAGGTGAATTTTTCTGTACCTTCCTGCCTCCTCTCCGTCATGGAAGATATATGCCGTGTTGAAAAGTCCCTTGCTGGTCCGTGATTCCGCCTTTTCGGGGCAGCCGATAATAGCGGTTATTCCTTTGGTCAGAGCACCTGCTTTTCTGAGGTATCTGGAGCATTCAAACAGGAAAGCCTTGTTGAAGAGCAGGTCTTCGGGGGGATATCCGCAAATGACCAGTTCCGGGAAAATGATGATATCAGCCCCTGATTCTGAAGCCTTCGCTATGGAATCTTCGATCCTGCTCAGATTTCCCTCGAAGTCTCCAACGGTGGTGTTAAGCTGCGCCGCTGCTATTCGTATAGTGTCAGTTTTGCTGTTCAACTCATAACCTTTCTGAAGAATTATTCCTGTATATAATAATACTCAGAATAAAAACTCGAAAGTTAAAAAGTTAGAATATCGGAAAGATGGTTTGCCCGGTCCCGGAGAAGCTGGAACTCTCTCCGGTTCATTCCCGGAGAAGATCCTCCATGGAATACAATCCCGGAGTCCTGCCGACCAGGTATTTGATCGCCGAGAGAGTACCGGCGGCAAAAGCCTTCCTTGAGATTGCCCGGTGAGTTATCTCGATCGTTTCTCCCTCCCCCGCCAATATCACGGTATGCTCTCCCACAATATCTCCTCCCCTGACCGCGTGCACCCCTATCTCATTCTTCTCTCTGGCCCCGGACCTGCCGAAAACAGGGTGCAGCTTCTTCCCTGCCCTGGATATTCTGCCGGCAATTCTGAGGGCGGTGCCGCTGGGAGCGTCTTTCTTCCGCCGATGGTGTTTTTCCACGATTTCTATATCGAAGCCGGGCAGGCCTGATACTATCCCTCCAATCTTCTCCAGCAGCAGGTTGATTCCTTTTGACATATTGGGGCTGATAAGAATTGGTATTGATCCGGAGAAATTCTCAATACTTTCCATCTGCTGTTCCGATATCCCGGTGGTACCAATCACCGCCGGCACCCCCCTGGCGGCACAGAGAGCGATATTTTCCATTGATGCTGCCGGAGAGGTAAAGTCGGCGATGATATCACAATCGCCCAGGACCTCCTCCAGGAATGAATTAACCGCCACCGGCCCTATTTTGCTGCCTATTCTGGGATTGCCTGGTGCTTCCACCGCTCCGGCCAGCCTGAATTCATTCGAGGATATTATCGCTCTTACGACTTCCTCTCCCATTCTTCCGCACGCACCGCAGACTGTCACTCTGATCATCCTGAACAACCTCCCCTGCTATTTCAGCAGACCTGAATCCCTGAGGACCTTCCTTAGCTTATCCCTGCTCCCGGAGGAGAGCTCAGCCAGTGGAAGCCTGACCCCGCCCATATCGGTCCCCAGCATATTCATCGCTTCCTTGACCGGAGCCGGGTTGGTCTCGATGAACATTGCCTGGCAGAGTGGAAGCAGCTTCCGGTGGATATCGAGCGCGCCCCCCAGATCGCCCCTTTCGAAAGATGAGATCATCTCCAGAATGGGAGAGGGGGTTATATTACCCAGCACGCTGACCACCCCTTTCCCTCCTACCGACAGTACCGGAAGGGTAAGGGCGTCATCTCCGGATAGTAGATCTATCCTGTCACCACACCTGACTATTATTTCCGAAATCTGCTCCAGGTCTCCGCTGGCTTCCTTGATTCCGGCGATATTCTCATGCCCGGCCAGCCGCTCAACGGTTTCCGGGTCTATGTTCACCCCGGTCCTGCCGGGAACATTGTACAACAGAAGGGGTAGTCCGCCCCTGTCTGCCAGCTCACGGAAGTGCCGGTATAATCCCTCCTGGGTTGGCTTGTTGTAATAGGGAGCTGACGTCATAGCCATGTCGGCGCCAAGGTCTGCCGCCCTCTTTATATTCTCGATTGACTTCTCCGTGGAGTTGGTCCCGCATCCCGCGATAACGGTAACCTCATCAGGGCTGTTTTCCACGGCTATCTCAATCATCGCCTTCTGTTCGGAAGCTGAAAGAGTCGGGCTTTCACTGGTGGTAGCGCAGGGGACCAGACCGTTTGAGCCCCTGGATACCTGTTCCTTAACCAGCTCCCTGAGCAGGCCGGTATTCAGTGAGCCATCTTTGCTGAATGGTGTCGCCATTGCAATGAAAAGACCTTTTAGCATCCTATTACCCCTTTCAGGTCAGTCATTAATCTGTGGCTGCCGGAATCTTCGTTATTGGCCCGCTCCACAGCACTCAATAACCACCGTCGCAATCATGCCTTCCATGATTAATGCCCCTGGCATGTTATTATCATGGATACTTACTCATGACACAAGATTAGGGATTAAGATTTCCTCTGTCAATCCCAATCAGTTCCTTGGCCATCCCTGCTCCGGGAGATAATAATTAAATTAGCTCACCGGACGGGCTTCTTCTGATATCTAAAGCTATCCATGAAGGCGACGGGCTGATTTTTATGGAAACCGGGCAGGTGATTTTATCAAAATCCTCCAGGGCGGGGAGCATGGATCCCTGATCCGAAGAAACCAGAAGAGCGAGCACGGGGCTGGAGTCGCTGGTTCCCGGGCGGCGGGTAACCGATACAGTTCCACTCACATTTTCACTTGAAAAAATCAGGGGCTTTGCATATCTTGTTGGCATGGCCGGGCGGGATCAGAATCGCGCCGTCCGGAGAAATAAATTTTTTAGAGCCTCCGAGTCTGTTCTTCTAAGGTATTGGCTATGAATTACAGACCGATAGGGTTCAGCCGGAAACAGCTGGGCCTCCCGTACTTGGAAAGGAGACTGACCTGATCGTTTCTATTCCATTTTATCACGTGGACAAGCCAGTTTTCAGATGAGGTACAGGGAGCGTTTTCCTGCGTACAGTTATGGGCAATCCCGGGAGCTGACGCAGCGTTCGGTATCCCGGACGCTTCTGCCAGAGGCGTGGATTAACTTTAAAGGGCAGAAAGGACCATGATTATGAGACCTGAATCAATTTTTCGTTTTGCCATCCTGTCGTTCGCAGTACTGGGAATGATGCTTGCCGCGGGCTGTTCAAAGGAAGATGGCAACGGGCTCACCAGTCCGGATTCCGGCGGTGAATATATGAAGGTGTTCTTCCAGGATGATTCTTTAAGGGTATATTACAGCAGCCTGGAGAGCTTTGATGTAACCACTTTCAAAGCCCCCGCCTACACTGAGAACGACGCCATCTGGCTGTACTCCTTCGTCGATACCATACTTATCCCCCCGGTGCAGGGGGACACCGTCAGCTACGATGCCAGGAACCTCTATGCCTACAGGATCGAGGGTGATGACGGTTTTTCCGCTGCGGTCAGGGGGTACCCTGATAATACCTGGGATCAGATGGATAAGGGTTACCTGATGGTCCTCTCCAGAAGAGTGATATTCCCCGATGACCTGCTGGACCTGCCAGGGGCTTATAATATCAAGTCCGCCAGGAATATGCGGATAAACAGGAAGATCGATATCGTCGCCCCTGATTCTTCATCCTTCGTAAGACTCTGTGATATGCAGACAACCGTAGTCCGGAATAATGAGGGGCAGGATGAGGATGCCGTCCCGCTCTCTGATCTGGTGGAAGCGTATATCAGCAATCCGGGCGGGTTCAATTACAACGTTCAGGCAATCGACGGTTATTCGCTCTCATCTGACCTGAGCTGGGAAGAGCTGCAGACCGGTTACTGGCTGATGGAAAGTGAAAAGACGATCTTCACTCCCGATTCGCTCTCCTCGGGCAAGTACCGGGTGAAGTACCTCGAACAGATAACGGTGGTAAATTGAGTAGAGTTCGCCTTATACCCCTGTTCTGCTCCCTGATCATATTCTCTATGGGGCCGGTTTCCGCGGGTGAGAAGAGAGGCACTGCCGGGGACACACTGGTAACCTATAGATTTGAGGAAGTGGTAGTATATGGCAGGAGGTCGCCTCAGCCTCCTTCCATGATAACGGAGATAGACACAGCCACACTGCGGGCTCGAAACGGCTTTGATGTCGCGAACATCCTGCGCGAGGATCCGGGTTTACATATCAGCACCGGCACAAAGGGGGATACCAAAACCGGAATAAGGGGATTTGATGCCGCGGATGTGCTGGTCCTGGTAGACGGATACCCGGTTAATACCGGTTACTATGGAAAGGTTGACCTCTCCATGATCCCCGCTGAAAATATAGAGAGAATAAAGGTGATCAAGGGCCCCGCCTCGGCCGCCTACGGGGCTAACGGGATGGGAGGGGTAATTAATATCATTACCAGGAGCAGTTTTGATAAACCTATGACAGGGGTTACCGCTGAGGGTGGCGGCCAGGAATTCTACCGGGTCAATGTCAATCACGGGAGAAGTATAGGAAGGTACAATTACTGCCTGTTCGCCTACCACCGGCAGTCTGACGGGTTCAGGCTCAGCGATTCCTTCAGTTCCACTCCCCGGCAGGGGGGTGGTATAAGAGATAACAGCGATTTCAGCAAGACCGGGGCCTCGGCTAAAATCGGGATGGACTACTCCGAAAGGGTCCGGCTGGGGCTGGGGCTGGGTGTCCATCTGGCTGAGAGAGGCTGCCCCTCAACGGTATCTTTCCTGGAGCCACCCCGGTACAGTGAATTCCCCGAGTGGAAGAGATTCAACCTGAATGTGAACGGCGATTTTGATATCAGCCGGTCAGCAATGCTGAAGACGGTGGTCTTCGTTAATTCCCAGGCGGACCGGTATATTAATTACGGGAGTTCTGAGATGAGCATGGACGATCTCATCTATGACTCAATGCTGGAAAACTGGACTGTGGGAGGGTCGTTAAAACTATATCTCGACCCGGCGTCGGACAGGCAGCTCAAAACAGGTATCACTTTTCAAAGGGACTTGATGAACAAGAAACCTGATGCCGATGAGCCCTGGTATTCACATTACAACTACACTTCTACATTTTTCAGTGAAATCGCATATATGCCATGGAAAAGGACCTCTCTGACAGCCGGGGTAGGTCTGAATATCTTCTCCTCGGAGAGCCTCTCTGAAATCAATTCATATTTGAGCCCCATGGTCAGTGTCAGCCAGTCTCTACCGTGGAGTTTCAGGATATATGGAAGCTGGGCGAACAGCATAAGGTTCCCCACCATGCATCAGCTGTACAGCACCACCTCTGGTAATGAACTCCTGCGTCCTGAGGAAGCTGACAAGTTAGAGTTCGGTCTGGAGCGCTCCTTCTTCCGTTACATCCCGGGAAGCGGCGCGGTCCAGCTGGTATGGTTCGACAACAGCCTGAAGGATCTCATTTACAGAGCCAGCCGGACTTATGTGTATGAAAACATTAAAGATACTTCATTGCGAGGGATGGAGGCACGTATCAGCTGGAAGATCTCCGAGCATCTCAGACTGCGCTCCGGCTACTCTCTGATGGACCTGGCAGCATCTTCCGACGAGCTGCTTCAGGAAGTGCCGGGTGAAAGATTTTCGCTGGAGCTGTTTGGGAGCACAGGCTCCGGGACCAGGGTTCATTGTTCATTCAACAGGTATCATAATATCAGCACATACATAGAGTCGCTATCCCTTCCCGATTACGATATCTACAATTTCAGCCTATCGCAGGAGCTGGCCAGCGGATTCAGGCTTACCCTGAGGGTAAATAATCTCCTGGATGAGAACTATCAGGAGGAACTCGGCTATCCCGGACCCGGAAGGCAGATCCTGGGCGGATTCTCCTGGAAAAGATAGCTGCGTCGGCTCAGGGCAGGATGATTGAGGCGGCGGTTACTTGAGAGTTCTATTTCAAAATATCCGAAATATATGTAGAATATATAAAGGCAGGACAGCATTCTGTTTTTCCTGAACCTTATCTCTTCAGCAGATCGGGAGATTACACCGGGAAGGTATAAGATGTTTGACCCCAGGGGCTTTTATATCACCGCTCTCATTCTGGCGCTTGCGGGGCTTCTAATGAGCGCCGCAGTTATACTGGCTCTGATTGATATCGGCCAGGGGATTGAACCTGATTTAACCCTCGAATGGAGGGTGATCCGTCTGGCATTTCCTTTCATGGCTATAGCTCAGATAATATCTGTTGTTGCCATCGCCATCTCGCTGAACCGAAACGGGGAATGACTGAATGACCGGTAAGAAAGAAGAAAATTACTACGCTGGGAAGCTGTCCGGCGTGAGACTGCGAAAATGCTACCGGATTGCATCTTCC
>WJIX01000145.1 GCA_014730075.1 bacterium
CCTGTCCCCATGTCGACGGGATTCAGTTCAAGCTGATCGTGCTTCCTAATACAGACGATTCGGTGGTCACCGTCGACAGTGAAGAAGAAGTAGTTCTTACCATAGAGGCCGGCCCCTATTCGGGATCTTTCACCATGTCTCAGCTGGACAGCCTTGATATCATGGAACCGGTTGACAGGTGCGGGAACGGAATAATGATAAAGAGCCACCCGATAACATACTGCCCCCACGGATATATGCTGGGCCACTGGATTCATGCAGAACCTGACACCATCATAGCACCGGACAGCACTGATACCCGCGGGGTTATCCACGGCCGCTTCAGGGGAATGTGGATCAGCGACAGGGGCAAACCGTCTGGCTACCTCAGGGGAGTGTTCGGAACGGACAGTGATGGAGAGTATGTCTTCTTCGGCAAGTATATAGACTTCCGCGGAAGATTCAGGGGTATCCTCAAGGGTTACTACGGAGAGAATGAGCTCTCCTACAGCGTTGTCCCCTCAGGATGGTATAAGGGGATATGGCTGGGGATGAACGCCGTCAGGGAAGGATATCTTGAAGGAAACTGGATCTCAGGCGGCAACGGGTACGGGTTCTTCCATGGAAAATGGGGCAAGGATTGCGCCAACATTCAATAGATTCCGGAAGAACTCCTTACCTCAGGGGGATGCCCGAAAGGGCATCCCCCCTTTTATGTAATCTCTATCCAACCCTCTCAAGCGAATTCTACTCGGACTGGCCCCGGTAGATCCTCTCCACCTTTTCCTCCAGTTTCCTGAACTTCTCTCGCATCCTGGCAAGCTCCTGCTCCACCCTGTCACGGTCTGCTGATTCCGCGTCGGCCATTTCCGATGAAATGTATGACTGGCTCCTGCCCGGCACCGGACCTGATTCTTCGCCGGGGACAGCGTCAGGGGAACCGCGTTATCTCTCACCTGACAGCTGAATCCGGCGATTACCGCATCCAGCGGCGAGATCTGCCTGAAATTATGCCAGAAACCGCTGACCATGGCGCTGGCGGTACCGGAACACTCTGCTGTAACGGAGATGGAACCGGTCGAATCCAATATCCGGCTTCCGGTTCCGCTCCTTACCCCTCCCCCTTCGTTGAAATGCCCGTCTCTGACCTGGTACTGAGCGGCAGCATCATCACCTGCCAGGCAGATAACCAGCAGAAGGGCAGAAAACGGGAACGGTCTCCGGAAAGAACCAATAAGTAACTTTTCAGCCATGAAACCCTCTCTGATGACGACTTCGTTACTTTACCTCCACATCACCAGGATTATCGGCGAAGCTTTCTGCCACATTCTCTGTTTATTGTAATGACCGATGAGAAAGTATTTTCAGACTCACGCAGGCCCGATCAGATTATTGGCCAGCTCATCCAGTATGCCTTCAGGGACCAGTCTGCCTGTTATCGAGAGTATCGCTCCGTGAACATGCGGGCTGCCGGCGATGATATTACCGCCTGAGAGATAACCGGGTTTTCCGAAGAAATCGCTTACCCTGCCGCCAGCTTCCTCGACTATCAATGCTCCGGCGGCCATATCCCACGGTTTCAGGTACAGTTCCCAGAAACCGTCCAGCCGCCCCGCCGCGCAGTGGCACAGGTCCAGGACCGCCGCGCCCGCTCTTCTCATCCCCCCGCAGCCTGCAAATACCTCTCTGAAAATTGACAGGTAAATATCCAGATACTGGTGAACCCTGAAGGGTAATCCTGTTCCGATCAGGGAGCCTTCCATCCCCGTGGCTGCCGAAACCTGAATCTTCTGCCCGTTGCAGTACGCCCCTCCTCCACGCCAGGCCTCGAATAGTTCGTTCCGAAGCGGGTCCAGGACCACACCGAGTATTACCTCCTGCTCCCGCATCAGGGCTATACTTACCCCTACCTGCTGGTAACCATGTATGAAGTTGGTGGTCCCATCCAGAGGGTCTATAACCCAGAACTCCTTCTCGGCAATTTGTTCGCCGCTCTCCTCGGCCAGAAAGGGAATATCGGGAAAACGGCCGCCGAGAATATCCTTTATAATACCCTCGCTCTCTCTGTCCACTGCGGTAACGAAATCGTTTTTTCCTTTGACTTCTATCTTGCCCATTTCCCCACCCTCGAAAGATTCTCTGATCAGCTCACCGGCTGAGTGTGCGGCCACTCTTGCCGCCTCTATTCTTTCCATCATTCCCCCCTCATGCAGTACTTTGCGGGAAGATCTATCCCCAGCTCGCTCTTCATGGCCCCCAGAAACGCTCTCGCCGTCATCGGAAGGTAACGGCTCACCGGAACTATCAGGCCGATATCCCTCCTGAGGTCAACCCCGCAAACGTCCAGTATATTCAGCTGCCCGCTTCCTATTTCAGACTCCACCGTCTTCATCGGAAGGACCGAAAGCCCCAGCCCCGAAGAGACCAGGTGCTTTATCGCCTCCTGGCTGTCTATCGCCATGGAGACTTCCGGCTCCACCCCTTGCTCCCTCAGGGCATTCTCGATAATTCGCCGCGTAACCGATCCCTTCTGAAAGAGGATAAAAGGGTGCCCGGCCAGCTCTGCCGGCTCCAGTGTGCCTCTCCCGCTCAGGGGGTGTTGCCTGGGCGAAATAAATACCAGCGGTTCGCTGAATATCCGGAATATCCGGTAGTCACCGGATACTTCTAACGGAAGTGAACCTACTACCAGGTCCAGCTCCCCCCTATCCAGTTCCCTGAAAAGCGGGTAGGTGGATGCGATTTCCAGGTTCATCTCTATAGCGGGGTAGCTGTTCCTGAAGGCCCTGAATACTCCTGGCAGTATGTATATGCTGGCAGCATCTATGGTCCCCAGTGAGAGCTTCCCCTTCTTGAGTTCCTGCATATCCCTTACATGCTCCAGGAGCTGTTTCTCAAGCCCCGCGAAGCGGCGGGCGTATTGGAGCACTATCATCCCGGCGTCGGTGAAGGAAACCTTCCTGCCGGAGGTCTCGTAGAGGGTGATTCCCATTTCCCGCTGCAGGTTCTTCAGCTGGATGCTGATCGCGGGCTGTGATATGAAGTTGGCCTCCGCGGCGGCGGTGAAACTCTTCTCACTGTAGAGGGAGAGGAAATATTTGAGTGTTCGCAGCTCCATAGTATAAATAATAATTATAGTATCAATAGCTATTATATATTTTGTTTATAGACCTTATACTGCTATCCTTGGTTTATTGAGTCAAGCAGAATCTGAATATCCCGCCTGTGGCGGGTATCAAGAAGGGGGTAAGCAGTTGGAAATAAAAGAGAAACCAACTAAACCAAAGGGGAAACTGGGTATACTGATGCCGGGCCTGGGAGCGGTGGCAACCACATTCATAACGGGGGTGGAAGCTGTCAGAAAAGGTCTGGCCGAGCCGTTCGGCTCGCTGACCCAGATGGGAACAATCCGGCTGGGCAAGAGGACCGAGAACCGGGTTCCGGCCATAAAGGAATTCATACCCCTGGCCGAGATGGATGACCTGGAATTCGGCGGCTGGGACATATTCGAGGACAACGTCTATGAGGCGTCCCTGAATGCCGGCGTCCTCAAGAAGGGTATGATCGATCAGGTCAGACCCTTCCTGGAGAAGATAAAGCCGATGAAGGCTGTTTTTGATAATAATTATGTCAAGAAACTGAACGGCACCTGGGTCAAGGAGGGTAAGAACTGGTTCGAGCTTGCCGGGCAGTTGATGGATGATATCAGGAACTTCAAGGAGGAGAAGAACTGCGATCGGCTGGTAATGATCTGGTGCGCGAGTACCGAGATCTTCATGGAGCAGACCTCCGCTCACCAGGACCTGTCATCCTTCGAGCAGGCTATGAAAGATAACGACCCGTCGATAGCCCCGAGCATGGTTTACGCCTACGCGGCTCTTTCCATGAAGGTCCCGTTTGCCAATGGAGCTCCCAACCTGACCATTGATATCCCCGCGCTCAGAGAGCTGGCCATGAAGAATAACGTTCCCATTGCCGGCAAGGATTTCAAGACTGGTCAGACCCTGATGAAGACTATCCTGGCACCTGGGTTCAAGGCCCGGCTTCTCGGGCTGAACGGCTGGTTCTCCACCAATATCCTGGGCAACCGAGACGGTGAAGTCCTTGACGACCCCGAATCGTTCAAGACCAAGGAGGAGAGCAAACTCTCAGTCCTGGAGTACATACTTCAGCCGGACGTCTATCCGGAGCTTTACAAGGATTTCTATCATAAGGTTCGGATAAATTACTACCCCCCCAGGGGTGACAACAAAGAAGGCTGGGATAACATTGATATCTTCGGCTGGCTGGGGTATCCGATGCAGATCAAGATTGATTTCCTCTGCCGTGACAGCATTCTGGCGGCGCCGATAGTACTGGACCTGGCTATATTCCTCGACCTGGCCCAGCGGATCGGTTTCCGGGGTATTCAGGAATGGCTGTCATTCTACTTCAAGAGCCCAATGTACGCACCCGGGCTCTATCCGGAGCATGACCTGTTCATTCAGCTGATGAAGCTGAAGAACACCCTCCGCTACATAAAGGGAGAGGATATGATTACCCACCTTGGACACGAGTACTACGACTAGGATGTGGCTGGATTCTATCCGGCACAAGGAGGAAAGGGGAAGAGCGTTTTGCTCTTCCCCTTTCTCTTTGGGATATACTTGAAGAACCTGAACAGGAAACAGCGCTTCTACTCCTCTATCTCCAGGTAATAGAAGTGATCGTTACGGAAGATCCTCACCACCGCAATCTTCTGTTCCATGTTGTCCAGAATATTTCTGAGGTCATCCACATTCTCGACCTTCCTGCGGTTGATCTCCACTATCACATCACCCTCTTTTAGGCCCGACTGGGCGGCGGGGCTGTCGCTGCTTATCTCCACAACTACCACACCCCTGATATCCTGAGGAATATCCAGCCTGTTTCTGAGATAATCGTTGAGGTTCCTGAGCCCCACTCCCAGGAACAGGGCTGATCCCTCTCTGCTCTCCTCCTGTACCTGCTCTTCTGAACCGGGCCTCTCCCCGATCTCTACCTCCACCTTCTTCTTCTCTCCATCGCGTACTAATTCCAGTTCCACTTCTTCGCCCGGGGTTACATCCGCTACCAGGCGGCGGAGGTCGTTGCTGTCATCAACCTCTTCTCCATTGAACTCTACGATAACATCACCGCTCTTGATACCGGCTTTATCCGCCGGAGTATCTTCAGATACCTCCGTTACCAGGGCGCCCTTTCTGCCATCTATCCCGAACACTTCGGCCATACCCTGGCTGATATCATGGGGATAAATCCCCACACCCAGGTAACCCCTGACCACGTACCCGTGCTCTCTTATACTCTCCATCACGTTCCTGGCAAGATTAATCGGTATGGCGAAACCGATCCCCTGGCTCCCGCCGCTCCTGGATACGATGGCGGTATTGATTCCGATCAGTTCTCCCGTGATATTTATAAGGGCACCGCCGGAATTGCCGGGGTTGATCGCAGCGTCCGTCTGGATAAAGTCCTCGTAGTCCACCATTCCCAGAGTCTTGCCCCTGGCGCTTACTATCCCCTTGGTAACGGTCTGCCC
>WJIX01000146.1 GCA_014730075.1 bacterium
GTACTGGTACTCGGCCTTATACTGGCCGGTGCCATTATGATCGGCAGGCATTCAGCGAAAGCCGAAAACAGATAGGCAGAGTGACAGTTCGATTCCTGAGGCCGGCGGTTATCAAATCGCCGGCCTTTTTAGTAAGGATCAGGATCTCTAACATCCTCTGGAAAATTTTACGATTTATGCTAATATACCAGCATCATCGGTTTGTTCAGGTAATTAATGCAGGGGTACTGATGAACGGAACCATAACAATAAGAGATAATTACAGGGAACTGGCCGATATCGCAATCCGCAGGATCGGGAATTTCAGAAATGCCAGCCCCTTCATCCCGGTGTACATCCTGGTGAGGTCAAACCTGGTTGCGCTTCAGTTGAAGAGGATTATGGCTGACCGGCTGGGAGGCATTTTCAACCTGAGGTTTCTGACCTTTCCTGACCTTCTCGATCAGATGGACCGTCTGAAGGGGAGTAAGACCGGGAAACTTCCTCCTGAAGCAGGAAGCCTTATCGTGGAGAAGTTGAAAAATGAGGGTAAGATCCCGGAATATTTCAGGGAAATATCGGCTAGGTCAGGTTTCAACGATTCGATCCTCAGGACCATAGCGGACCTGGCGGAGGGGGGATGCGATCCGGACTGCGTCTCTGAACTGTCCCGCAGTTCCGAGTACCGCTCTCTTCACCGGCGAGCCCGGGCGGCTGTTGATATCTTCTGCTCCTTCAGAAGAGAGTCAGTCCGTGAGGGGGAGGATATCCATGCCAGGTTCGCCAGAGCCGCTCTCAGCGGAAAGCCTCTGGATGGACCGCTGTTCGCTTACGGATTCTACGATTTTAATGAGCTTCAGATAAGGCTCCTGACCTCAATAGCCGGCAGCGGGAGAGTGGACCTGCTGATGGCCGCGGCGGAAGAGAACCGCTTTCCGGAACCCTCACTGAACAGGCTCATGGAGGCTGGATTCCGGCTTGAGGATGGAAATGAGCCGGCAGGGGAGCATGGCCGGATGGAAGGTATTCTGCTGGAAACTCCCGATGATGAGATGGAAGCGCGAGAGATCGTGCGGATAGTCCTGGATGCGGTACGTGAAGAGGGCATGCTGTTCAGGGATATCGCCATCGTGTTCCCCACGGCAGACTGTTTTCCGCCCATTGAGGAAGTTCTGAGGGAGTCAGGGATACCACATTATCTTTCAGCTGCCCAGAGCCCGGAATCTAACCGGTATCTGAGGTCGGTCAGCCTGCTTCTGGAGCTCCTGGGGGGGGATGCCGGCAGGAGGGAACTGGTGGAGTTTCTCCTACTGGCCCCTCTTTCGGTACCTGAAGGATATAGCCTGGGTTTCGACCCTTTCGATCTCTGGGTAAGATCCAGCGCCGAAGCAGGTGTTACCGGAGAAGGAGGCTGGCTGGAGGAGAACAGGGATCTGCTGAAGCGGCTTCGCCGAAAGGAACATTCTGAAGAAAACAGGAGAAGGATCGAAGCGACCGAAATAGTGGGGGAGCTTCTATCAGCCATATTTGAAACTGGTGAGAAGATCAGGGGGCAGTTGACCTGGAAGGAAATCTCGGACCGGATTTCAGGCCTGGCGGAGAGAATTTTCTCCGATGATTCCGAGATTGGTCAAATATTCGGGTCCGGCCTGGAAGGGTGCTCTACCAGGCTGTCCTTTGAATCGTTTGCGGAGATATTCAGGCGGTTGATGAGAAGGGGAGACTTCAGCAGGGGGAGTTTCATGGGGCAGGGGGTAAATCTCCTGACCCTGCAGCAGCTGAGGGGCCTGTCCTTTAAAATGGTTTTCCTGGCCGGCCTGATAGATGAAAAGCTTCCGGGAAGAGTGCAGCAGGACCCCTTCCTCAAGGACGGAGAGAGAGAATTGCTGAACAGAATCTCGGGGGGAGACCTTTTTCTTCAGGAGAAGATGGCCCGGTATGATGAAATGGAGCTGATTTTCTCCCTTGCCCTGCGGTCAGCATCCGAGAAACTTGTCTGCAGCCTGGCTCTGTTCGAGGGTGGGGATGATAGGAAGAGGATCAGGTCATACCTTCTGGACCCCTATATTGGCAAAACCGGAAACAGGTATCCGGTTCTTCAGGAAATTAAACTGACCGGAGAGGAAACTCCGGAGACCTTCATCAGCTCCGACGAGTATATCTATTATCAGACAATAAAGTTTCACCGGGAGGGAGAACCACTCCCAAGCCGTTTCTTCCTGGACAGGTCCCTGGAAGCTCTCAGGGGCAGGATGAACACCGGGGAGTTTTCTCCCTGGGACGGCGTCTTCCAGGCGGAGGAAGCACTGGGAGTGCTTGGTGAGGAATTGGAGGGGATGAGTTTTTCTGCCACATACCTGCAGAGCTATGCCAGGTGTCCCTTCGCATTCTTCATCAGATACCTGCTGGGAGCCGAGACCAGCGAAGATCCGGAATTGAAGATAACCGTAACGCCACAGGAAAAGGGACTTCTGCTTCACAGAATACTGGAGAAGGCCTATCTGATTTTCCGGGATAGAAATCTTCTGCCTCTTCGTGGCAAGGAAAGGAATGAGATATCAGCTGTTCTGTCAGAAGTCAGCGGACGGGAATTCGGCTTCTTTTCCGGCAGAGAAGCGGTAGGGCTTGATTTCCTGTGGGATCTGGCCAGGGATGAGATTAAGGAATCGATAGCTGTATGTCTGAGGGCGGAGACAGACGAGGATGGTATCTATATTCCAGGAGAGTTTGAGTTCCGTTTCGGCGAAGAGGAACCGGTAAGAATCTCTCTCACCGGAAGCGGGAGGGAAATCGGGATAAGGGGAAAGATAGACAGGATTGACCTGGGGAGTGACGGGACTTTCAGAATAATAGATTATAAATCGAGGATTCCAAGCGGGGCCAGGAATAATGATTTCAGATGCGGAGAGCATATTCAGCTGCCCATTTACCTCTTGGGAGCGGCAAGCATTCTGGGGAAGGCTCTTGATGATGGAATCGCTGAATACAGGGAAATCAGCACCTCAGCTCCCAGACCGGTGATCTTCGGGGGGAGGGAGCTGGAGGAGAACAGGAAAGATTTTGATAGGATAATCGAGACTATTACAGGTTATATCAGGGACGGAATCTTCTTCGCGGATCCCACCGGTAACAGCTGCAGGTGGTGTGATTACAAACCTGCCTGCCCGGCCTCCAGGGAAAGGCTGTTCAGGGACAAGGTTCGCTCGGATAGAAGATGCGGCCGGTACCTGGAAATTAAGAAAATAAAGGAGTAAGCTGATGAGCAGCCGGGGAGAACTCCCTGTCGATCAGGAACAGAGAGAAAGGGCGGTAGAGGATACAGACAGGTCATTATGCCTGGAGGCCGGAGCCGGTACAGGTAAAACCACCCTTCTGGTAAAGAGGTATATCTCGATTATCAGGGAAGGGAAGGCAGCCTGTCCGGGGATAGTGGCGATAACTTTCACTGAGGCGGCGGCATCAGAGATGAAGGAGCGGATCAGGAGGAAGCTTGCCGCAATGCTGCAAGCTGACAGCATGGACCCGGAATATTCCCCCGGTTCAGAAACTATTCCGGATGAGGTAGAGCTGAGATTCAGGGATGCCATCAGGCAGATAGAGGCAGCCCCGGTTACCACTATTCATTCCTTCTCCTCTTCCGTTATAAGGGATTATCCGGTCGAGGCCGGAATCGATCCCGATTTCAATATGCTGAACGAGGTAGAACAGAATCTGTTTCTGGATGACTGCTGGAACGATTACCTGGCTCAGTCGGGGCCATCCTTCGAAAGCACCATAGGATCATTTCTGAGGATCGGCGGCAGCCTCGGGAAACTTGCCG
Source organism: bacterium (assembly GCA_014730075.1). Taxonomy (GTDB): domain Bacteria; phylum Krumholzibacteriota; class Krumholzibacteriia; order Krumholzibacteriales; family WJIX01; genus WJIX01. Next base: position 3,800 of record WJIX01000146.1, read on the forward strand.
AGCTTGCCGGGAGGTATTACCATTCACGTTTTGAAAGGAATGTGACCTGGTTTGGAAAGGATGAACGTGAGCCTCGGACAACAAAGGAGGCCGGCAGTAGGGAAAGTTTCTATGATCTTTTCAGGAGCTTCACGGAGAAGCTCGAAAAAATGGCCTCCAGGCATTGCGTGGATGAAGGAGACCTGGGGAAAAGGGATATCGGTAAACTGCGGGAGCACCTGGAAACCGCCTCCGGGCTGAACCGGGTTCGGAGAGAGGAGTATCTTCTGGGAGTTAAGATTTCAAGCAGCAGCGGAGCCAGATCGAAGTGGAATCCCGATGAAATATCCGACCGCCAGAAGGAGCTCAGGGGGGAGCTGGCCGGCCGGCAGGAGGAATACCGCTGCAGATATATGGACAGTCTCCGCGACCAGCTGGAGGAGATTTTTTGCGGTTACCTCGATTTTGTTGAAGAGCGCAAGAGGGAGGAAGGCACTCTCGATTTCGATGACCTTCTTATCAGGATGAGACAGCTCATGAATAATGATGAGGTAGTGCGTTCATTAAGGAAGAGGTACCGGTATATTCTGGTGGATGAATTCCAGGACACCAACTCCATCCAGGCGGAAATAGTTTTTATCCTGGCCGGGTTGATGGGTGATGGGGAGAAACGATTGGAAGAGCCGTCCAGCCTCTTCATAGTGGGTGACCCCAAGCAGAGTATTTACAGGTTCAGAAAGGCGGATGTGGAGGTTTACGAAGAGGTCAAGAAAGATTTTTCTGATGAGGGTGCCTATCTCAGGATTCAGCAGAATTTCAGGTCCGGAGGGGGGGTGCTCGAATGGGTAAATTCCACCTTCCGGCACCTGATAAAGAAACCTGATTCGGGGAGGTACCAGCCCGAATACGAGCCGGTTTTCCCCTTCCGGCAGGATGAGAATACCGGGGTGTACCTGCTTGAGCTGGATAAAGGCGATGACAGGATTAAGGTTGGCGAATTGAGGGAGAAGGAGGGGATTGCGGCGGCGAGACTGATCAGGCATCTGGTGGATTCGGGAAGGGAAATATGGGATCTGGAGGCCGAGGAATTCAGGCCCGTGAAATATGGCGATATAGCCATGATATACAGGGCCACTACCGGATTGGAACATTATGAAATGCCGCTCAAGGCTGAGGGAATTCCTTATGTTGTCAGCGGTGGCGGGTTCTTTTTTGCCGCACAGGAGGTTCGAGACCTTGCCAACGCAGTATGGGCGGTAGAGAACCACTGGGATCCAGTATATCTTGTTGCTGTACTGAGGTCGGTACTTTTCGGATTCAGCGACGAAGAGATCTATCTGTTCAGGAAGGCGGGCGGAGAGCTGGATTACCTTTCCGGTAAAGTTCCGGAGGGGGGAAAATACAAACCATTCAAGGAAGCGTTCGAACTGATGCGGGATCTTCACCGGAACAGGAATCTCAGGGGAGCCGCGGGAACAGTCCGAGAACTTATCAGGCGGACCGGCTACCGTGAATTGACCGTTTTCATGTCTCATTCCAGGCAGAGGACCGGCAATATTGAAAAGGTTATCAGGAAGGGGAGGGAGTTCGACAGCGGTTTCCATTCTTTCAGAAAATTCGCGCTGTGGTTCAGGGACCAGGAAAAACTGGGTACCAGGGAAGGGGAATACTCCCTCCTGGATGAGGGCCAGAACGCGGTAAGGCTTCTGACTATCCATAAATCGAAGGGGCAGCAGTTTCCGGTAGTAATCATGATAAACCTTGAGCAGGGTATATCTCACCGCGAACAATTTTTTATGGAGGGGGGAAGCGGCGCTGAGTTCAGGATAACAGGGGACTGGCATACCAGCCGGTTCGAGGAGTTCAAGAATAGGGACCGTGACAGGGATCTGGCTGAGATCAAAAGGCTTCTCTACGTCTCGGCCACCAGGGCGGGTGATATCCTGGTGATACCGGATGTCAGAAATATATCCAGGGGCAGAAGCTATATCGGGCTGTTGAAGGATTATCTTCCTCCCGTCGACGGAAATTCCCCGCCTGATGGAGCAGATAGTGATGAGGCGGATGCGGGGAGACTGGTGAGGAGAATCAGTCTTTCATCCCTACCTCCTTACTCCGGTATCCGGATGGAATACCGTAAGCTGCCACCCCCGGGCAGCGCTCTCAGAGTTGAAGGAGAGAGAAGATTCAAGCAGTGGCAGAACGGCAGGAATAAACTGCTGGAAATGGGAGCGGGGGCGGTTCCGGTCATTACCCCATCATCCGGAAAGGAAAGTCCGGACGCGGACGGATTTGATGATAAACAGGAACCCGGTTTCGGAGGTAGAAGAGCTTCCGCCTTCGGCAATGCCTTTCACCGGGTAATGGAGGTAATCGATTTGAGCGATACCGGGCGACTCGAGGAAGTGGCCGGTGTTATTGCCTGTGAAGAGGGAGTCGAGGATCTGAAGGTTCAGCTCTGTGAGCTGGCCGGCAGAACCATTTCTTCCGATATCATAGCGGGGTTATCGGAAGCCGATATGGTTTTGAGGGAAGTTCCTTTCACCATTCCCCTGGAATCTGACCGGGATGGAGCCGAGTTCTCCTTTCTCTCCGGAAAGGTGGATCTTCTTTTCAGGAAGGGAGGGATATGGACTGCCCTCGATTACAAGACCGACCATACCGAAAAACCTGTGGAGCGTTTCAGGAGGTACAGGCCTCAGGCAATGATGTATCTGGCCGGCCTGAAGAAACTGGGAATTGAATTGAAGGGCGGGATAATATTCTACTTCGTCCGCCCCGGCATCCCGGTAACACTGGATCCGGATGATCTGGAAGGATCCGGTATTCCTCCCGGGATTACAGGGCTTATCTAGGTTGGGTCCTCCCCTTTTCCCAGTTTTTCTGATATGATCCTGGCAACCTTCTCGCCTGATTTCAGCATCCCCCCGAAGATGGGGCCCATCCTGTGGGAGCCGAAAGTAGCGTTGGCGCACATCCCCGTTACGAACACATTCGGAAAAACTTCGCGGGTATTGTCCAGGGTTGATTGTTCCGCCTTGTCAGTCCAGAGGGACCTTTCTCCCTCCACTCTTCCGGTAGGGGTCATAAGGCGGGCATCCCCCTTCCTGTCCAGAAGCCTCACTATCTCGGCATGGTGGCCGGTAGCATCTACAACATATTTTGATTCAACAGTAAGCGGATCTATAGGGAGCCCGGACATCTCGGCGGTGGACCAGTTAATTACTACTCCGGCCGCCCTGTTATTCTTGATTACCAGGTCTTCTACCGTTACCAGGTTGAATATCCTGGCGCCGCTCTTAACCGCCCTGGCTCCTATCGAGCATACCGCTTCAATTGCGTCCGCTGTGTAATATTCCTTGGAGGAGAGGACACTTTCAATCCCGAATTCATCCAGGATCTCCTTCCCTATATCCTGGACCACTATTTCATTCATCATCATCCCTCCTCCCCACATTCCGCCTCCGACGCTGAGCCGCTTCTCGAACACCACTGTTTTCCAATCTGCCTGAGCCAGTTTCGCGGCGGCCACCAGTCCGCTGGGCCCTGCGCCCACAATTACAACGTCGCATTTCAGGTGGTCGAGAAGCTTTTCGGTATATCTCTTGACTATCGCCTCTGTAACTTTTTTCTCATTCAACGGCATCTCTATCTCTCCCGGTGATCACTTTTCCATTACCCCTGGCGCCATCTATTTGAAGGGCGCCGTCCTTATTTATCTTCTTAATCAATGTCCGGGCCGGGGTCAAGACTAATCTCGGGGCGGAGTTTGCCCGGTTCATATATATCCTATTCGTCGAATCAGAAACCGATCCCCTTTCATTCCCCCCACTTGTAAAAAAAGAACTCTTTTTATTCAGCAAATCTAATATATTGTGTTGACAAGGTTATCAATATGAAGGATAATATTCTCAAATAGGGATTCAAGTTAATGGAACTTTACAAAATTTGTTTCGTAGAATAAGAAGAAGCTAGTGGTTCCATGAGGCCGGTAACCCGGCCCCTTATCAGGCAAGGGATTATAAAGTGGCGCTCAGTGTAGTAATTGTCGAAAATCATACCATTTTAAGGCAGGGTCTCAAGAGGCTCCTGGAGGACAGGGGTTATGATATAGTGGGAGAGACCGACAACGGCCGCGAGGGCGTGGAGCTGGTCGAAGAGAAGCTGCCTGATATTGTGGTTATGGATATAAGTATGCCCAAACTGGGAGGAATAGAGGCAACCAGGCAGATAAAGAAGAGGCATCCCGAGATAAAGGTTATTATGCTGACCATCCACATGGATGAGGTCTATGTGTACAGGGCTCTGGAGGCGGGGGCTAATGGCTACCTGGTCAAGGAGCAGGCGGCTGACGGTTTGATAAAGGCGATAAATGTGGCCCTGGACGGGGGTATCTATCTATCTCCCGATCTGCCGGAAGACATTCTGGAGAATTACAGGAGCATGGTCCGAAAGGGAAAGGATATCAGCGAGTTCAGCAGGCTTACCGAAAGGGAAAAGGAAATACTCAAGCTGATCGCGGAGGGCAATACCAGCAGGGAGATAGCCGAGTCTCTATTTATCAGCGTAAAGACAGTTGAGAACCATAGAGCAAATATAAAGAACAAGATAGATATTCATGATACAGCGGGCCTGGTCAGGTACGCTCTGAAGATTGGACTGATAGAATCAGAAAAGCTGTAAAATAGTTATTTCTACCTATGGATATTTTGCGTTAAATGTTGTATCATTGAATCGAAGCGCAGAAATAGAAAAGGACTTTCAGAAAGAAAAGATCAGGAACTTCTCAAAGAAGGAGAAAATAAGAAAAAAAGATTTTAAAATATCAAGGATTTGCCGTTCGGTTTTTGGAGGTCTTTTCCTTCCTACCAAAAACCCCATCTCTTCCCCTAGGAGATGAGCCGCTTATTTGGAAAAGACCTCCGCCTGATTCTTCAGGTAATTAACTTTCCACGCTCCGGTGAGAGTCCCTTAGGATCGCTATTTTTCACTTCCCTTAGGAGTAAAAGTTAATAAACCGAACGGCTTTTTTTATTGCGGTTTAGTTAAAATCTCGGTTGAACGGTAATTTCTCAGGAAAATGCGCCAGAATATCAGCAAGCTGATCCTTACCAACAGGATGATTTTGAAAATATCACTCCGCCGGAAAGATTCCCGATCATCCAGTCATCGGACAGGGAACGAATACGGGGAAAACTCAACTAAATTGAAATATTGAATATCAGAGTCATTCCCTGTACAATTGGGCAGGTAACCGGGCAGGGAGTCTGCTCCGCATATGGCTGGAGCTGAGTATCCGATGGCCGGAAGAAAGAGACGGGGTAAAATCGATCGTATATCAGGGGTTCAACCTGCGGGGGGGCTTCTGTGAAGGAAAGCTGGCTGGAAAAGAGAGAAAAGATACGGGGAGATATCGCTGAATCGTTTTCCCTGAAAAGCGGAATAAGTGTGGAGGATTTCAGATCGATATTCCTTGGAGAAGTTACGACACCGCCGATTATCGATTTCAATACTCAATATCTGGGAGACATCAGCATTCTTGGTGAGATCTTCAGTGCCCTCTCCGAGAGGACCGGGCTTGAGGAGAAGAGGATAAAGAGCCATTACCACCGGGAGGAGACATTCGCTCAATTCGCTGAGCATCTTCTGAGAGCGGGGGCGTATGAGGGGGGCAGGTGAACAGGTGAAGAAAGCAGCTTCCACCCTGCTTATTATAGTTTTATGCATCCCCGCCACGGTCATTGCTGGGGAGGGAGTGCTCTTTTTTGAACGGGGGCATTACTGGATCGAACTGACCTTCCGAGACGGTAGCGGCGGCAGATTTATACCAGAGAATTTATCGAAGGCCAATTTTACCATAATGGAGCAGGGGGTGGAGAAGAACTCCGGGTTTATCCCATCCCGGGTAGAACCGGACAGCTCGAGAATGGTGGTGATCCTCTCTTCCGGAAGGCTCAGGGGGAGGAGATGCTACAGGGTGACCTGCAGGGATAAACTGGGCGGCCATATAGTGTTCGACAGGATATGTGACCCCTTTTATTACCGGCCGTCCGGCTGTGCCCCCAGAAACTTCTTCAGCAGTTATATAGCTCCTGCCTTCTCCTCTTCAGGCCGCACCTATGAACTGAGCAGGCTCAGCGCCGCCTATGAATTATCCGAAAACCGTGCCGATACCGAGATATATATAAATCCCCGGTTCGAAGTGGGCGGATGGTGTTTCCAGCCCGCCCTGGAATGGGACAGGGTTACCTACAGGAGTGCCGGTAACAGCAGCGGCAGAAGAGTAGCCGGTCTGGAAGGCTCTTATTCGCGCTGGTTCAGAGAGCTCAGATACCGCCTGAAGGTTTCATACCATCACCAGCTGATAACTGAATCGGTTGTTATTCCCCGATACTCTCATTACCTCTCTACCGCCCTGGAGGTCAGGCTGGACCACTTCTTCGACAGCGCGAACAGTTTCTGTTACAGTGTGTTCAAGGGAGTGGATCTGGGATTCGGGTATGCCTGGTATCATTCCAGCGGCAGTGAGGAAGTGTGGGCCAGTTCAGATTTCGGCAATACCGTACCGTTCATGGAGGGCAGAATCACCTGGAC
>WJIX01000147.1 GCA_014730075.1 bacterium
ATATGGAGCGCTACAGCTTCGATTTTGTTACCTGGAATCCGAAGCATGGATATATCAGGCTGGATGATTACTCCAGGTGGGAGTTCCCAGGCCGCAGCGAAAAGCTGCGGGAGTACAGGCTGATAATAATTTCGGACGCGCAGAGGATATTCTCGACCGAAAGGGCAGCTGAGGTTCTTGGAGAATATATAGAGGGAGGGGGGCGGGTATTATTTATCGCTGACCTCAATTCTCCCCTGCTCTTTGATGATTCATACCGGTACCTGGAGAAAATTCTGCCTGTTTCAGCAGTCTCCGCCCCTGAGATCGAAACGGGAGATTTTCATATCACCCTTTCGGCCGAAAGGAGCAATCCCGTTGCGGTCGCCCTGGCTGAATTGGGAGGTGCCGGGAAATTGCCCCCGCTTCCGGCCCGTATTTCCGGCTATCAGGGATCTATGAACGCGGAAACTCCCCTTTTAATCTCAGATGAGAAAGGTAGGGATATGATGCCGCTGCTTTCCATTTCCAGACGGGAAGAAGGTATTACCTCCTTCCTTAACGGCCTGGGCATCTGGAAGTGGAAATTATACCGGGAGGGTGGGGAGAATGCCTATAACACGCTCTTCTCCACTCTGGTTCAATATCTGGCGGGTGGGGAAGAGGCCGGCAAACTTGATATTTCAAGTTCCAGGAATACATACAGCTACGGTGAGAATCCGCGGATAAATCTGAGTCTGGAACGCGGAGCAGTACCGAAGGGTATAAAGGGGAGGGTTTACGATGGAAAGGGTAAGATAATAAGGACTTTCATCTTCTCACCACGATACCCGGAGAGGGGGATCTACTCCGCTGAACTTCCGTCCCTTCAGCCTGGATATTACAGAGTGACTGCCAGGGAGATCCTGGAATCGGGAGCGGGACTGGCCGGGGAGACAGGGTTCTCGGTTGATTCTGTCTCGGTGGAATATCTCAGAAGATCAGCCGATCCGGACTTTCTGAGAGAAATTTCCGATAGATCCGGAGGAGCGCTCATAGCACCTGATAAAGTAGATGAGCTATTTGCTGATTATATAAACCTGGTAACAAGATACAGAGATGAGACCGGAGCTGCGTCAGTCCGTTCCAGCAGGGTACTTCTGCTAATCATACTTGTTTTTGCGGCGGCGGAATGGATATCAAGGAAGGTATGGGGACTTGTATAACCCTCCTCGGCGGTTAATATTCCCAGGATATAAGGAATTGAGTGCTTCATGAAGCGTTACCCGACAGGCGGCGGGATGAATAAAATAAGAAAAGGTAAAAATAATGTTTGCGTCCGGTAAAGATATCGGCTAATCTATGATTGCGCCGCAGTGAGGAGGTGTGAGTGTGATGAGGATGAAATTCGGCGTTTTTTCTTTTCAGTTCATTTATCGGTTTCCGCGGATTTACCAACCCAAACCCTGCTGTCGCTGCCGATATGCCTTCAGAGCAGCATCCTTGATGCTGGCAGTCATTCTGAATTTCCTCTATGCAACCGGGGCACCTGCCGGCGTAGAGGTAGTGATAAACGAGATCTATTATGATCACCCCGGTTCAGATTCGGGATATGAATATGTTGAGTTGTTCAACCAGTCTACGGAATCATTTTCCCTGGGAGGGATATGCATTGAATTTGCGGACGGAAGGTCCGGGGAAAGACGGCTTTATTTCAAATTCTCTGACGGAGATTCCATAGCGGGAGGGTCTGTTATTACGGCAGGGGGCGTTGAGGTGCCGGGAGCATATCCGGGGCTCTGCGTTCTCCAGAATGGCCCTGACGCGATTATACTTACAGATAAAGGGGAGATCGTGGACCGGGTCGGTTATGGAAACCTGGATCTGCAATTTCTATACGAGACGGAACCGGCGCCGGATGCGGAAGCCGGAAGTTCCCTCTCCCGTAAGCCTGATGGATGGGACAGTGACATAAACAGCGCGGATTTCGCAGTTTCGAACCCGTCGCCGGGACAGGTCAATTTCTACTGTAGGGATATCGGTATTTCATTCCCTGGAGGCGATTTCTTCCCCTGCCGGGGAGAGCCCGCTGAGCTGAATTTCATTCTTCATAATTATGGGTTGCGGCATTTCACCGGCACGGTGAAGCTGCACCTGGCCCGCCCCCTTCCGTATTGCTCGTCGATACCGTTGAATAATCTGGAGCCGGGCTGCTCTGTCAGCAAAGCTGTAACCGTACCGGTTCCGGAATCGTCGGATAGCTTCGTGGTAGAGGCGTTTCTGGAGGGTGACCGGGGCCAGAACAAGGCTAACGATCAGTTAGTGTTTTCGGTGCTTACTTCCCCCGGGCTGCTGGTCATAAACGAAATTATGTACCGCCCTGAAGAGGGAAGCTCAGAATGGCTGGAACTGTATAACCGCGGACCGTATGAGGTCAATTTAAGGGGGTGGAGTATCAGTGATTCCAGGAACAGGAGCAGGAGGATAACAGGTTCAGACTTCTTGTTCTATCCGGGCTCTTATCTCCTGTTAGCGCAGGAGCCACAGTCTCTTCTGTCGGAATTGATGATGCGAGCTGATTTCTCGAAAAATCGCCCTGGAGCAAACGTCTCCGTACCGGAGGTTATTGGGGTGGAAGGGGGGTGGCCGGTTCTTAACGACTACCCCGTTGAGTCTGATATGGAGGTGATTACCATAAGAGACAGACGGGGAAGGGTAGCTGAAAGAGCGGGATATGAGGACCTGCTTGATGGAGAGAGGGGAAGATCTATTGAGAGGTACTCAGCTCTGGTATGCGGCTCGATGAATGGAGGTGTCTGGCACAGGTGCGGTTCAAATGATGGTTCCACTCCCGGAGCGGAAAACTCGGTCTCAGGAAGGATAACCGCTTCTCTTACCATAACACCCAACCCGTTCATGGCGGGGCGGAACTGTTCGGTGGAGATTTCAGGGATGGTGGGGGAAGGACTGGAGGGATTTCTGGTAAGGATATTCCGTATGAACGGAAAAGAGGTCACCAGGATTTTTGGCGAGAAGAGGGGGGCTCACTATTATTCCTGTTTCTGGGACGGGCGTGACAGCACTGGAGAGCCAGTCGGGACCGGTCTCTATATATGTGCGGTGGAATATTTTTCATCGGGTGGTTGTGTGTTGGGAAGGGAGAAGAAATGTATTGCCGTATCATCAGGAGCTCCCTCGCGCTGATACTGGTTCTGATACCAGGTTCGGATGCAAGGGGATTCGGGAGTGTTTGGGAGATGGGGAGAGCCGGTACCAGACATCCTTACAGCTATTTCCCTGATATCAGGTGCGGCCCGACCGGTCGAGGGAATTCCGGTATCATCTCTTCGGTATCAAATCCATATTCAATTCCCGGCCTGCTTGATATCTGCATCAGAGGATCTGCAGCGCTCGGTCATATAGATATCAGAGGCTCTTTCGGCCGCATGCAACATGAGCTTTATGAC
>WJIX01000148.1 GCA_014730075.1 bacterium
CGGATAGACAATAGATCATCCTACGCCCCCTTCGTCACCTGGTCCACAGCTTCAGACTGGAAAAGCTTCTCAGAGCTGGTAAGTTCCAGATTCAAAGAAGCGGCGGTAATCAGCGGCGCCCTGGCCGATACTGTATCGGTAATAACCGAATTCCAGCCCTCAGAGGCCGCTGTCGCCGGAGCTGTAATAGATTTCATCAACCGGAACACCCGCGGTATTCATTATCACCCGGGATTCTGGTTTCCAGAGCCCCGTTCCGCGGAACGGGTATGGGAAACAGCTTACGGCCACTCCCTGGACCGGGCGGTTCTGGGCGCAGCGATGTTGCGGGAGGCCGGGCTTGGAGCGGAGCTTATATTTATTTCAAAGAACACCGCCGCATCTGTTTCTGCTCCCGCCCAGGTATCCTCATTCGACAGGGTCCTGCTGCGTATAACCGCCGGCGGTATCCTGGGATTCTATGATCCTGTTTCCGGTGAGTTCATCAAAGGGTTGAGTCACCTGTACGGCAAAGCTATATGGGCTCCGGAATCGGCCAGACAGCCATCTATCTTTCAAGACCCGGAAGGTGAACAGAGCAGGAGCGCTTACCGGATCACTCTTGAGTTAACCCCCTCGCCATCGGGGCCCTGGGAGGGGACCGGATATATCGATGCCGGTGGTATCTTCAGCTGCTACCAGGAGATGTCCGGCCCCGGAGGCAGGGCGTCATCCTTTATTAACAGGATAATCAGCTCCCTGCTTCCAGGAGCGGAAGGTTGTCAATTCAACCCGGAACTGTTCACCCGTGAACAGGTGTCTGCCAGGTTCAGTTTCAGCATATCGCCGGAACCGGAGGAGAAAGATGGAAAAGTAAGGATAGAACTGGGGGATAAACCTGCCGGAGGACTGCTGGAAAAGCTTCCCGCCAGCCTGCAGCTTTGCCATAACGCCAGGACTTCACCGGTAATACTGCCAGCTGAAATGATTCAGGTTGTCAGATTGAGGATTAATACCGGAGATTTAGAGGCCGGGCACTTGCCACGGAACCGGGAAATAACAAACAGCGCGGGCGCCTTCATCCTTTCCGCCGAGAGGGGGAACGGTGCTGTCACTATCAGGAGAGAATTGAGGCTGAAACAGACCAGGGTGCCCGCCCCGGAATGGCCCGGGCTGCGGGAACTGCTTCTGGAAGAAAGCGATATATCCGGAAGGACTGTCATCCTGGAATAACATTCAGGCGGCTTTTCTGCGAAACCAACCTGGGGCCCCGGCCGTATTACTGTCAGTCAGTGAACCCGGGGGGGGCAGAAAACAGGTTGTAACTGAATAGAGATTCTATGAAGGGAGCAGGAGTTATGAAAAGTCATGAGGTAGATTACAGTATAATAGGCGATGATATACAGATTGTGGAGGTGGAGCTTGATCCCGGAGAAACCGTAATAGCCGAAGCGGGAGCGATGAACTACATGGATGACGGAATCGGGTATGAAGCGAAAATGGGCGATGGCTCCAATCCAAACGAAGGGCTGATGAACAAACTCCTCAATGCCGGAAAGAGAATGCTGACCGGAGAATCGATATTTCTGACTCACTTCACCAACAACGGAAGCGGAAAGAAAATTGTAGCTCTGGCCGCTCCATATCCTGGCAAGATTATTCCCCTGGATCTTTCAGAGATAGGGGGAGATCTTATCTGCCAGAAAGATGCCTTCCTCGGGGCGGCCCTGGGAACAAAAATCGAGATTACCCTTGCAAAACGTCTGGGAACCGGATTCTTCGGGGGAGAGGGATTCATTCTTCAGAGGATAATGGGTGACGGTATGGCTTTCATTCACGTTGGAGGAACGGTGGTAAGGAAACAGCTCCAGGGCGAGACAATTCACGTGGATACCGGCTGCCTGGCTGCTTTCTCCTCCGGTATTGATTACGATATACGCAGGGCGGGGAACCTTAAATCGATGTTTTTCGGTGGAGAAGGGCTCTTTCTGGCAACCCTGAGGGGTACCGGAACGGTCTATCTGCAGTCACTCCCATTCTCACGCATGGCTGACCGGATAGTGAAGCATGCTCCTTCCTCGGGCGGAAAAAGGAAAGGGGAGGGCTCCATACTGGGAGCTATCGGAGATATGATCGATGGGGATTAGTACCCTGCCGGGCCATTATAGGTAATAACCTTCAAATCGGGCCAAAGGAATTGACTTTGACCGGTTATCCTGTATTATAATGCCATATTCGCAAAGGATCTCATGTCAGTTCCACGGAACGATTTCATCTTCGAGATATCTTCAGATGGATAGTATAAACCTGTTGTCAGAAATCAGCATTATCCCGCACCTGTTAATCAGGAGAATAATTCTTCCGGTTGTCAGTATACTGACAGCTGCCCTTATGCTATTCACACCTCTGCAGGCCCAGAGATACCAGGTAGACACCTATACTGAAACCGAAGGCCTTCCCAGCTCCACGGTAAAGAGTATCGCTCAGGACAGCACCGGGCATATCTGGTTTGCCACCCGCTCAGGTATCTGCACCTATGACGGCTCGAGGTGGAAGACCTACGGTCTGGAGGAGGGGCTGCTCTCTCTGAACAACAGATTTATCCTGGTGGATGAACGTAACAGGATCTGGGCTGTTTCGATAAGAAACGGGATAGACGTATCGCTGATGGAGGAAAAGGACAGGTGGAAGAAAATTCCCCAGCTGAAAGAGCCCCTGGAAAGAAAAAGTGTCAGCTCCGTGGCGGTGGCACCCGCCGGTGGCGGCACTCTGCTCCTGGCGGTAATAGGAAAAGAGAAGGTTTTCTATTGGGACGAGAGCTCATGGCACAGCTGTTCCCTGCCGGCCGGATACAGCGGGCTTGCCATCTATGACCTGGAGGCGGTTGAAAGCAGTATCTTTGCGGCAACCTCCCGGGGTCTGATGAGATTTTCCACGGAAGCTCCCCGGAAGGGGTTGCAGGAACCGGGCATTGCTCCCGATATGGAAGTAAAGAGCCTGGCATACCACAGTGAGGAAGAGAGTTTATGGCTAACCGGCCCTGACTGGATTGGCGTGGTCAGAGATGGAAGCTTCCGGAAGAAAGCTGACAATATCATCTTCGAACCAGCGGTAATGGCTGACAGAATGATCTGTGAACCTGACGGGACAGGTGGGCTGTTCCTGGGAAATCCCCTGAAACTGTTCCATTATAACCGCAAGGGGGAAATTGAACAGTTTACCAAGAAGAACGGGCTGATAGATGAGGGAGCAAATACCATTTTCCTGGACCGGGAGGGGAATGTCTGGACCGGCGGAGACCGTGGAGTTACCAAGATAATAAGCCTGAGATTCGCCGGTTACCGGAAGGAACACGGTCTGTTCAGGGATGAGGTAACATCCATTCTAAGAAGGTATTCCGGAGAGACAGTACTGGGACATTACAGCGGGCTTACCATAATTGGAGACAGCATGAGATGTATTAAATTCAGGAAACAGGGGATCAGAATCAGGGTCCTGGACCTGTCTGAAGACCACGCCGGTAATATATGGATTGCTGCCAGCAATCTCGGCCTGGGTAAATTTGAAGGGGAAAAACCGGTACATTGGTTCGGGGAGGATTCAGGCCTTAATGGGCAGGTTCAGTCGGTCCTGGCGGGAAGTGATGGCCGGATATGGGTAGCCTCCGAAAACGATCTGTTCATAAAACAGGGGGAGCGGTTCGAAAAGGTATCCATGAAACCAATGGAAAAAAGGTCGACTCTGAGGCGGTTGTTCGAGGGCGGCGGGGGAGAAATCTATGCTGCTTCGACCAGGGACGGCCTCTACAGGATCCACCGCGGCGGCTGCGATCACTGGGAGATCGGAGAAACCCGAAATGAAAATAATGTATACTCCATGCTGGAAACCGGTGATGGCACCCTGCTAATAGGCACCTATGGTGGCCTGTTCAGGGGTAAAGACGGGGAGTTCGAGAGAGCGGTTTCCCCGGGGCCGGAAATAAACAGGCCGGTCTACATGATGCTGAAGGATCTGGAAGGGCGGATCTGGTTTGGAACCGACAACGGGGTATTCAGATGGAACGGCACCAGAATGATCCGTTTTACCGTTGAGAACGGGCTGATAGGGCGGGAAGTAAACCGTGATGCCGGGTTCGTGGATCCCGGGGGGGATATCTGGATAGGAACGGATAACGGGTTATCCATTTACCGGGAAGAATACGACCGTAAGGGGAAAATTGCGCCGGTGGTGGAGCTGGTCTCACTCGAGACCGAGGATAAATCCTTCCTTCTCGACAGAGGAAGAGACCTGGACCTCGATTTCGGCTGGAATACTATCCTGCTCCGCTTCAATGCTGTCTCATTCGTAAATGAAAAGAGAGTCAGGTTCCGGAGCCGCCTGGAAGGGTTCGAGGATGAATGGTCCAGACCTTATATATCGGTGGAAAGGGAGATACGTTATACCAACCTGCCCCCGGGAGAATATGTATTCCACCTCCAGGCCGCCGGATACCAGCAGCCGTGGAGTGAGACGGTCTCCTCGGGTACCATAAGAATCCACGCTCCATTCTGGAAGAGCTGGTGGTTCATTGGGGCTATCCTGCTGACAGCCAGCCTGCTTATCTACTTTTTCATTATTCTTATAATCCAGAAGAGATATTCACACCAGCTGGAGAATGAAGTCAGGCAAAGGGTAGCTGAAAACCAGAGGATGGAAAAGGAGATCGCCAAGGCCGCACAGCTGAAGTCGCTCGGAATCCTGGCCGGAGGAATAGCCCATGATTTCAATAACCTCCTTACCGCCATAATGGGAAATCTCTCCCTGCTGGAGATCAGCGGCAATATAAATGAAAAGGAGAGGGAACTGGTCAGCAGGGCGATGCTTGCGGCGGAAAGGTCTGAATCTCTGACCGGCCAGCTCCTTACCTTTTCCCGCGGAGGAGATCCGATACGAAGGCCAGGTTCGATCGAAGGGGTAATAAAAGAATCAGCTTCATTCATACTGAGTGGTTCCAATATCAGCTGTGAGTATGACCTCCCCGATAATCTCCGTCCTGTCCAGATCGATTCCGGCCAGATCAGCCAGGTGATCAGCAATATTCTGATTAACGCCCAGGAGGCGATGCCGGAGGGTGGCAGGATCAGAATATCAGCCAGGAATATGGAGAATCCCCCCGGTGATAAAGGGGTTACCAACCTGGCTGAGGGTTTATACGTGATGGTTGAGATAGAAGACGAGGGTGAAGGTATAAGCGACGAAGAGATGACTCATATATTCGATCCCTATTTTACCACAAAGGAAACAGGAAACGGCCTGGGATTGACTACCGCATATTCCATACTGACCAAACATGAGGGGCTGCTCAGGGCCGAATCGACAGATGGCGGGGGAGCTAAATTCATATTCTATCTCCCCGCCGCCCAGAGGGCCCAGGAGGACCCGGACCAGGAAAAAGACATTTCTCTTCCCGGAGGAGGCAGGGTGCTGGTGATGGACGATGAGGAGATTATACTATCTACCATCAAAGGGATGCTCTCCGGAATGGGGTTCGATGTAACCACCGCCCGGGACGGAGAGGAGGCGGTCAGAATCTACTCCCAATCTATCCGCACGGGGAACAGGTTCCAGGCGGTAATCCTTGATCTAACCATCCCCGGGGGAATGGGAGGAAAAGAAACAGTAAAGCGGATGATCGAAATCGATCCCGGTGTCAGGGCAATCGTTGCCAGCGGATATTCCAATGACGATATAATGGCCAACTGTTCAGATTATGGATTCCGCGCGGGAATGTGCAAACCATTTACCCCCGATCAGCTGAGAAGGGCGATAAAGAGCGCCCTGGAAGACAGGTCGTTCCATCCTGAACCCTGACAGACCTTCCAGCCGCAGACCGTATTATTCAAGGAACATTATCGTAAATTCGGACCATTCTCCAGGAAACTTTACCGTGTACTCCAGACCTATCTCCACCCTCTCTCCCGGCACCAGGGAGAGCTTCCAGGTAAGTAATCCGTTCCGGGCTCTGCTCTGCGGCTCCGGTTCGATGTCAACATCGTCAATATCTATATCATCCATGGTCGAGACCGGAATCCGGTCCTTGATGGTCAGTTCCACCGGCTGTTTTTTGAAATTCTCCGCGGTAATCCTGTAATGATAACGTATCTCTTTTCTCCTGTCCCCCTCACCGGAGAGATACTCCTTCTTCTCCAGTTCCTGCGTTACCTCGATATCCTGATCTATTCCGAGAGAGATCACCAGATCACCTCCGGTGGGAACTGAACTTATCCCCCCCTCTCCCACGAATGTCGATACCGGAGAAGAGAGCTGCTCTGGTTCAGTCTGAATATATACCTCGGCCGTCCCCTCCAGGATCGGAATATCCATACTGTTGTTAATCTTGCCTCTTACGAATACATTCTCCGACAGGCGCGGGACGGAAAAAAGAGAGAGTTCGGCCGGGAAGCTCTCCCGCCTGATAAGAATCCTTCGGCTGGAACCGGACTTGAGACTGACCGGCCCTGGAATGGAGAAATTGGCCGAGAAGCTGGTCCTGGCCGCCCCGGCCTGTGAAAAACCTACCGGCGCTGATTTATGGCGGCCTCCCCTTACATGAAGGTCATCCACGTCAGCCATTTCCACCGTTTCCGAACTGATCGAATGCATTACATCCCCCCTCCCTTCGATTCTCTTCAGATAAAGAGGCTTGAGTTCAGGCGGAGAAGCTCCCACGTGCGGCCTGGCGGTAGAAAGAGTAACAGATACATCCTCCCAGTCCTCACCGCTCTTCTGAATAATGGTGCCCGCATATCGAAGATCGACTCTCTCCTCTTCCGGATTATAGATAACCCGGTAACGTGGGTGCCATACCGCACCCCCATCCACCAGATATGATATTTCAAAGGTCAGCCTGCCGGCGCTTTCCACATCGCAATCAATCCTTACCTCATTTCCCCTTTCCGTAAAGCTAAGCTGTTTTAATTCCTTTTCGACTTCCTCTATCTCCTCTCTAATCTCTGCCAGTTCCTTTCCGGTCTCTGAAATCTTCTGCCCTGCCTCCCTGTTCTCCTCCTCGATGAAGTTCAGAAGCCCCGTCCAGTCAGAGACACTGAAAGTCTGCTCCCTGATTTCGTCGCCGGCATTTTCACCGGATATATCTGTGATCAGGGACACGAACTTAAGCCTCTTTCGAAGCGCTCCCTTCGCAATGCTGATAGAATCTTCCTTCATCTTCAGCGATTCCAGTTTTTCCTTCAGGGCGTCATACTCCTCAGGGGTTGGTATATCTATATTTCTCTCCAGTACTTCGATCCCCATTATTTCCGCCTTGGCAGAGCCTCTCCCCTCGACCCTTACGGATGACCTGTCAGTCATTCCGGGTAGCCCCTCCACTATATAGGTGTAGAACCCCGGGTGTGCCTCAACGGTTCCGGTCCGTTTAACGTTAACCTTACCCCTGCTGAAAATAGCTGCCTCCGCTATAACCGTTTCCAGCTTCACTTCTGTTCTGCCACTACCACCGGGGAGTGCGTGGACACAGGTCAGAAGAGAAGTTATCAGTAATACGGAAAGAGCTGAAAAGACGAAGATCCCCTTGTGCGTATAATTCAATTTATACCTCCATCCATCCATTTAAACGGCAGGCCTCCACAGCCTTTCAGGACGTTATCTATTTGCCACTGTAAGTTATTCAACTTGCCCTGCTTATATTAAAAATAAATTATCCCGCTGATAATTACAACGATATTAAGATTGCCGATCAGGCACTCTTCCTGTATCTGGCAACCGCAAGGCTTACAGATCCGGCGGCGAAGCATGCCAGGACAACCAGCTCGCTCCATACCTCTTTTAACCCGCTCCCCTTCAGGAGGATCATCCTTATTACCCTGATAAAATAGGTCAGGGGGTTGAGCCGGTCCAGTTCCCTGGCCCATGCGGGCATACTCTCGATCGGGGTAAACAGGCCGCTCATCAGGATGAATATTATCAAAAAGAAGAAAGATATGAACATGGCCTGCTGCTGGGTCCCCGACAGAGTGGATATATACAGCCCCAGACCCAGAACTACCGGGAGGTATACCGCCGCGAACAGAAAGACCAGAAAGATCGAACCTACCATCGGGATATCGAAGAGTATTTTGCCAAGCACCATCCCGAAGCCGAAGTCGGCCAGCCCGATAACCCATATCGGTGCCAGCTTGCCGATGATGAAATCGCTCTTTCTTACCGGTGTGACATTTATCTGCTCGATCGTTCCCATCTCCTTCTCCCTGACCACATTCATGGATGACAGAAACATCCCTATGATAGTTATCATCAATACCATTATTCCGGGCACCATGAAGGTCTTGTAGTCCAGATCCGGATTGTACCAGTAGCTGGTTGATACCTCCATGCTCCCGGAGCGCCGTCGGGGACCGCCAGCGGATGCCAGCCTTTCCATAATCACCCCGCGGTTGAAATCGTTTATCACTGATTGGAAATAGGCGTATGTCAGGCTCGCCGCGTTCTGGTTTATCCCCTCTACCAGAAGCTGCAGCTCGGCTGCTCTCCCCTGCTGTAATTCTTCCTCGAACCCGCGCGGTATCCTCACTATGGCGTCGGCGCTCCCCCGGTCAACCATCCGGTACCCCTGTTCCATGGAAGAGAGATCAGCTGAAATCCGGAAAACCGGGGTCCCCTCCAGCTTGCCGGTCAACCTCCTGGAAGTAGAAGTAAGGTCGCTGTCAATTACAGCCAGATCTATCCTCTTTATCTCAAAGGTGGCCGCGAAGGAGAGCACGCACATCTGAAGCACGGGCATGATGAATATGATCGGCAGCATCTGCCGGTTCCTGAATATCTGAAGGAATTCCTTCTGCATCATAAACAGAGTTCTTCGCATATCTCCACTTCGTACCCCTACTGGAGCCGTTGATTGAAATTAAGTACGCTGAATCCAAGAAACAGCAGGGTCATCCCGGCAAGAACGGCCGACTCCGCCATAACCGCTCCGAATCCGGTCCCCTTTATCATCACGCTCTTGATAATAACAATGAACCATCTGGCGGGAATGATGTTGGTTACCAGCTGCAGAATACGGGGCATATTCCTGATCGGGTAGATGAAACCGGAGAGCAGCATGGTCGGCATCATCAGCCCCACCATCGAGATCATCATCGCCACCAGCTGGCTCCCTGTTATGGTGGAAATGAATATTCCCATGGAGAGGGCGGTGGTAACAAAAAGAAGGCACTCGGCCAGAAGCAGAACCAGATTCCCCCGAACCGGAAGGCCGAACACCGTATTGGCCAGTATGATTATTACCACCGCATTGATAAGAGATATTATTACGTAGGGAAGGACCTTTCCCAGAATCAGGTGAAATGGCCTGAACGGCGAAACCAGGAGCATCTCCATTGTCCCCTGCTCCTTCTCCCTGGTAATGGAAAGAGATGTGATCATTGCCGAAATCAGGGTCAGAAGGAGGGCCATCACACCGGGAACGAACATGAATACACTCTTCAGCTCCGGATTGAACAGCATCCTGACCGGAACTGATACAGGCTGCCTGACGGCAGACCCCGGATAAAGCTCCCGGGAAAAACTATTAATTATTCCCAGGGTGTAGTTCTCCATCAGCCTGGCAGTATTGGGCTCGGAGGCATCGGTAATGATCTGGACGGGAGCTGCTTCGCCCCTGCCAAGCTTTTCTGCGAATTCCTCTCCGAAAACCACCACCTCCCTGATATTTCCCGACTGGAACGATTGATCTATCTCCTCCACGGAGGAAATATTCCTTACCAGGTGGAAATATCCGGAGGATAGTATCTTGCCGGTCAGCCTGGCCGTAACGTGGTCTCCCGATTTGTCATATATTGCTATCCCGGCATCCTTGATCTCATTGGTAATAACGTATCCGAACAGGAGGATCTGGGCGACCGGTATCCCCAGGATGATAATCAGGGTCCTGGGATCGCGTATGATGTGTAGAAATTCCTTCTTTATTACCTCTATGAGGATCTTCATTCATGCACCTTCAAATCCCTCGGGCTTATGAAGAGAGGCCGGAATCTGTTTACCGCCCGGCCTCCACCGCCCTTACGAATACTTCGTTCATGCTATTTCCGCGGTACTCCTTCTTCAGCCTGGCGGGGGTGTCCAGCGCCCTTATCCGGCCGTCCACCATGATGGTCACCCTTTCGCAGTACTCCGCCTCATCCATGTAGTGGGTAGTAACAAAAACCGTTTTCCCCCGCCCTGCAATCCGGTAGATCATATCCCAGAACTGCCGCCTGGTAACAGGATCAACCCCGCTGGTCGGCTCGTCCAGAAACACAATCGGCGGATCATGGAGAATGGCAACGCACAGGGCCGCCTTCTGCCTCCAGCCCAGAGGTATACCCGCAACCCTTCTGTTCTTTATCTCTTCCAGTCCAAGCTCGCCCAGCAGGTAGTCCCCCCGCCGATTTATTTACTTCATGGACAGGCCGTAAATACCTCCATAAAAACGGATGTTCTCATAGACGGTCAGGTCCTGGTAGAGGGAGAACTTCTGGCTCATATACCCTATATTCTCCTTGATTCTGTCCGCCTGATCATATACATCCCATCCGGCAACGGTTATCCTGCCTGAGGTCGGCTTAAGAAGACCGGCCAGTATCTTGATTGCGGTGGTCTTTCCCGCACCGTTGGGCCCCAGAAAGCCGAATATCTCGCCCTTTTTCACCTGGAAACTCAGGTTATCATTGGCCACGAAATCCCCGAACTTCCTTACCATACTTTCAACTTCAATTATATACTGGCCTGCTTCATTCACCCTGGGCCGCCTCCCCGGTCATCAGCTTGATAAATGAATCCTCGATAGAAGGTTTGATCCTTTCTATCTCTATATCTGAATGGTTTCTGTCGCAGAGGTGCCTGCGCGTTCTCTCCAGAATATCCTTGTCATCCCTGATGGAAAAATGGACAGAATCGCCGAACCGGTGAGCGCTGGCCGAATCATCCAGCGCTTCCAGGTCTTCGCTGAGACTCGCCATCCTGCTGGTACGGACCTGGTATAGAGATCCGGGGTACCGGTCCACGATACTCTCCGGGCTGTCTATCGTCATTATCGCGCCCTCCTGCATCAATGCGACACGGTCGCATTTCTGTGCCTCATCCATGTAAGGAGTCGACACAATGATGGTAATCCCCGAATCCCTGAGCTCGAAAAGCATTTCCCACAGCTGGTTTCTGCTGACAGCGTCAACACCTGTATTGGGCTCGTCCAGAAAAAGCAGCCGGGGGTGGTGAACCAGGGCGCATGAGAGGGCCAGCTTCTGTTTCATCCCTCCCGAAAGGTCCGCAGCCCTCCTGCCTGCGAATCTCTCAATATGTGAATATATCGGACTGATCAGGTGGTAGTTCTCATCAATGGTGGTGTTGAATACCGCGGCAAAGAAATTCAGGTTCTCCTTAACGGTGAGGTCGCCATAGAGAGAGAACGACCCTGGCATATAACCGATTATCCTTCTGACCTTTCTGAAGTCCCTGACTGCATCCAGCCCCTCCACCAGGGCTTTGCCGGAGTCGGGGAGAATCAGGGTGGCCAGGATTCTGAGGAGAGTGGTCTTGCCTGCTCCGTCCGGGCCGATCAGCCCGAATATTTCCCGGCGGCCCACCCCGAAATTTATATCGCGGATGCCGGTTACATTCCCGTAATACTTTGTCAGACTGACAATTTCTACCGGATAATCATCTCCGGTCATTTCATTCTTCAATTCAGGCCCTCCGGCGATAACTAATCCCTGAACCTTACTTCTGCGGGCATACCGATTTTCAGCTCCCCTCCATTTCTGACCTTAATCCTCACCGCATATACCAGGTCGACTCGCACATCCCTGGTCTGTATTATCTTGGGGGTAAATTCAGCGGTTTCCGATATCCAGGAGACTTTACCACCCAGCTTCTTCATTTCATCCCCGCTAATATCTATGAATACATCAACGGAATCCCCCGCCTGAACAGATGAGAGCTGGCTTCCGCTAATATATGCCCGAAGGTCAAGCTCGGAGAGGTCCTGAACCCTGTACAGCGCGGTACCCGGCATTACCAGTTCGCCGCGGTACCTGTATTTTTCCAGCACCGTGCCGCTTATGGGGTTTAGTATAACCGACCGGTTTATTGAGTCATTCACCAGGTCTATCCTGGCCCCGATGACCTCCCGGTTATGGGCCAGCCCGCTCCTGCGCCTTTCCATCGACCTTACGGCATCTCTCATGGCCTCAAGTTCTGTCCTGACAGCATCCAGCTCTCTCTCGGTAGCGGCACTGTCGCTGTACATTCCCGATATCCTCTTCCACTCCCTCTCCAGATTCCCAACCCTTTCATGCTTACCGTCTATCTCGGCGTCCAGCCCGGCTATCTCGTCCCCGGCGGCGGCAAGACTTGCCTTCAACTCTCTCCTGCGGATGGAAAAGGATGTGGTATCGACCACCGCGGCAACAGCGCCTTCTGCCAGGTACTCTCCTTCCTCTATAAAAACGCTCAGCACCCTTCCGGAAGTCTCCGCCGATACTACTGTTTCCACCGCTTCGAAGTTGCCGTAGGCATCCGCTTTCTCTTCCCCCCCGCCGCAGGAAACGGCGCTCAGAAGGTAGAGCAGCGTAACCGCCAGTTTTAATTCAAATCTCATAACTCTCCTTTGATCATCAGATAATCAACCTTCGCTTTCTGCAGTCCTATCCTGTCCTTCTCCATATTGAGCCTGGCCTGCTCCAGGCGGTTTATCTCACTTATATAATCGTCCGCGGTGATATCGCCGTTTCGGAACCGCGACCTCTTTACCTCGGCTATCCTTTCTCTCAATCGCAGAATCTGCCGGTCCTTTTCAAGCATTCTGTCATATTTCTCGATGGAGCGCCCGGCGTTTCTGAGCTGAGCGGATATATTCCTCATCAGCGATTCCCTGCTCCTTTTTATTATTCTCCCATTGATCCGCCTGATATCCCGCTCCCTGCTGTTATCGCCCCAGTCGAACGGATTCCAGGATAAGACCACTCCGGCCATATAATAGGAATCAAATTGATCGCTCATCATGTTCAGGCCGGGCCTTCCGTAGCCGAGGGTGGCGAATCCGTGTATTCTGGGCAGGCTCTCCCTGAAGATCAGCTTCTCCGCCGAATGGGCCCTCTCCATCTGAAGATCGAGAACCTCAAGCTCGGGCCTTTTATACCTGGGCGATTCCTCCCGGGGATATGGACAGCTGAATTCCGGAATAACCAGTACGGCAGAGGTATCAATTGCAATACCGGCAATCTCTTCCACGGCTTCAAAAGCGGAGCAGAGCTCCATCTGAATAGATATTACTTTCTGTTCGCTCTGGATTATCCTGGTTTCAAGTTCACGCACTGCCGATTCTCTAACCGCCCCATGTACCAGTCCGGACTGGAGCATCTTGCGCTGCTCGCTCAGATCGGCGGTGACCGTCCCGGCAATCCCCATTTCCTTTCTGAGAGTGAGAATGGCAAAATAGTATCCGGTTATGATTTCCTTTATGCGGTAATACTCCGACTCCACCTCTTTCTGATCCACGGCCGCTTCCTTCTCCAGAAGTTCATTCCTCGCCGAGGTAACCCCCCCGTCAAAAATCATCTGGCTTACCTTCAGCTCCGCCCTGTACTGATCCTTCTCCGGAGAAGGAAAACTCAATTCGCCTATCTGCAATTCCGGAGGAAACTCCGGATCAATACTGGTTACCTCAGATTGATAAACAGCGCTTCCCTCCAGGTCGAACTGCGGCAGCCAGCTGAAATTAATACTTCTGCGGGAGAGAGTGCTTCTTCGTTCTATCAATCCAGCTTTCTTCAGGGCCGGATGGCCCTCTGCCACGACCCGGTACAGCCCCTTCAGGGTCAGGGTATCCGGGGCCGGATGAGCATGGCAGCCCCATGGAATCGAAGAGAACAGAAATACCGCAAGAGATATGCTCAGAATAGTCCGCTGCCTGCTGATCATGTCCGGTTATCCTTTCCTTATTGAATCAATGATAAATTTCGGTACATGCTCTTTTCTCTGTTTCAGGAACCGGTCGTAGAGTTCACTCCTGCCGGGAAAGGCAATCCTCTCTATCAGAGGGCGGGCGATGAAGGGAAATGCCGACATCGAGATAATATTGACCATCAGGTGAGCCGGATCTATATCTATTATCCTTCCGGCTTCAATTTCTCTTCTCAGATCCCTTCTGATTGCCTCCACCGGGTCGATCCCAAGCCCGCGGAATGTTGAAAGTATGGTATCGGCGAGCCGTTCCGGGGAGTTGCCCAGCGCCTGAATGATGAAGATGGGGAATTTGGGATGGGCTTCAACCACTTCGATATATCCCCGTATGAACCTCTCAATCTTTTCGAAGAATGGGATATCCTCATCAAGGACAGCAAAGACTCCCGGGAATAACCTGGGTACTATCCTCTTGAATACCTCGAAGAAGAGCCGGTCCTTTGAGCGGAAATAATAATGAAGAAGAGCCTGGTTTATTCCTGCCTTATCGGCAATATCCCTCATCCTGGCTCCCGATTTTCCCTTACTGGTAAATACCTCTTCGGCGGCCTCTATTATCTTTTCCTCAGTAGTCAACTCTATCTCAGGTACCATTATTAATTATCCGGTTTAATCATTAGGTTTAATTATTTAGTTAATTATATACCATACCGGATATGATGTCAAGGGGATATTGATAATCAGCAAGGCAGGCCATAAGCTTCTTACTATTAATGGTTTCAGCATTTCCCCTGGACGTACGGGCCGCCACTGAATATAATAACTCAAGAAAATTACGTCTTAGCGCCGGAGGATTATGGGACCAGAGGTAATTTTTGTTTTTGCCCTTATAACAGGTGCGGTCATTCTCTTCATGACCGAATACATTCCATTTGAAATAACAGCCCTGCTCATTGCCACCTCTCTTATGGCAACCGGGATACTGGATCTTTCGGAGGGGCTTTCCGGCCTGAGCAACCAGGCCACAGTGACCATAGGGTGTATGTTCATAATCAGCGAGGGGCTTCGCAAGGCGGGTATACTGAGAGCGGTAGGCTCGCTGTTTACCCGGGCCGGAAAGAAGAATTTCTGGCTCGCGGTCATAACAATCCTCCTGATTACCGGGGTGGTCTCCGGATTCATGAATAATACCGCGGCGGTGGCTATCTTCATACCAGTGGTCATAACCGTTTCCAGAGCCCTGAAGGTCTCCCCCTCTAAACTGCTTATCCCCCTCTCCTACATCTCGATATGCGGGGGAGTGTGCACCCTGATAGGGACCTCCACCAACATCCTGGTCAATTCCATAGCCTCGGACAGCGGGTTCCGCCCCCTGAGCATGTTTGAATTTCTGCCCATGGGAATCATCTTCCTTGCCGGGGGATTTATCTATCTGATGCTTTACGGGATAAGGAGGCTCCCCGACCACAAGCAGGAAGACGATCTTTCATCCCGGTATGAAATGGAGGATAACATCTCGGATATCGAACTGACACCCTCATACGAAAATCTGGGGTGCGATCTGGAAGATTGCAAGCTGACCAATGGGCTGGACCTGGATGTGCTGAGACTGTTCAAGAAAACCAGCCCTTCTCAGGGAGCGGGAAGAACCCAGTCTGACCTGGAAGAGGGGGACATTATCAGGATCAGGGGCAAGGCCAGTGAAGTAGACAAGATAAAGGGCAGAGACCAGTTGATCGTCAAATCACTTCCGGTGGTCAGGGATACAGACCTTGAGCAGGGCCGTGACATACTCCTGGAGGTATCCGCCAATCCGAATTCCACCCTGATCGGAAAGAAACTTGAGGATATAAACCTGAGGGAGCTCTTCGGCGCCATCGTTCTGGGGATCCGCCACAGGGGGAAGAAGATCGACCGGAATATAAATAAGATCCGGTTATCCCGCGGCGACACCCTTCTGCTCTCCATGGAGAGAAGCAGGGTCCCTCAGGTGGAAGGCAACCCCGATTTCCTGGTAATCTCCAAGATCGAGCTCCCGGTATACAAGACCGGGAAGATTATCTGTGCTGCCTCTATCCTGGCCGGAGTAGTGCTGGCCGCCTCCTTCCACCTGATTCCCATAGCGCTGGCAGCACTGATCGGAAGCATACTTTTCATAATAACCGGCTGCCTCAAGACTACCGAAGCGTACAATGCTGTTAACTGGAAGGTGATATTCCTGCTGGCCGGTATCCTTCCTCTGGGAATCGCAATGGAGAAGACCGGCGCCGCGGGGATCCTGTCCGGAGTTCTCATGAGAACACTGAATCCCCTGGGGCCGCGGGCCATACTTTCGGGGTTCTTCCTCATTACCATGATCAGCTCCAACATAATCTCCAACCAGGCAGCCGCGGTTCTTTTCACCCCCATAGCGATCTATACGGCCACGGAGCTCGGAGTAAATCCCAGGACCTTTATTTTTACCGTAGCTTTCGCCGCCTCTCTCAACTTTCTCACGCCGGTGAGCTACCCCACAAACGCACTGGTCTACAGCCCGGGCAGATACAGGTTCCTGGATTACTCCATTGTAGGGGGGCCGCTGAGTATAATATTCTGGATACTGGGATCTCTACTTATCCCTATTATATGGCCATTGTAATAAAATGAATATGCTGAAGGCAAAAATCAGGAACGTTGCGGATATTTTCACTTTCGGAAAGTGGCTGAAAGGTTACTCCTTCCCGATGCTGGCCAGAGACCTTCAGGCCGGTCTGACCGTGGGGGTAATGCTGGTTCCCCAATGCATGGCCTACGCTGTTATCGCCGGGATGCCTCCTGTCTATGGTCTCTATGCTTCCCTGATACCACTCCTGGTATATCCGCTCTTCGGTACTTCCAGGCACCTGGCCCTGGGAGTGGTCGCCCTGGATATGATAATCATATTCGAAGGGGTCGGTAAAATTGCCGTTCCGGGGACACCCGAATATATATCGCTTGTCATCCTCCTGGCACTACTGGCAGGGCTTCTTCAGGTTATCATGTCCTGGGCGAAGCTGGGATTCCTGGTGAATTACCTCTCCAGGCCTGTGATTGTAGGTTTTACCAGCGCGGCCGCGGTAATTATAGTTTTTGGCCAGGCGGGGAGCCTGCTGGGGCTGTCGCTGGAACGTTCCTCCTACCTTGCCGGAACCATCGGGGAACTGGCTGGTGGAATAGGGATGGCCAACACTGCGTCTATCATCATCGGGTCGGGCAGTATTGCTCTCATACTGATCTTCAAACTCTGGAAACCTGTATTCCCGGTGGCGCTGGCTGTTATTGTTATTGGCACTCTGGCCTGTTTTCTGCTGGAGCTTCCTTCTCATGGGGTAGAAACAGCCGGCTACATACCATCCGGGCTGCCATCGATACAATTTCCCCCGGTCAGCATGACCGCCCTCAGACAGCTCTTTTCAACTGCGGTCACCCTGGCTCTGGTTCAGTTCATGACAGTGGTCTCGCTGGGAAGAACCTACGCCGCCAGGCACAGATACTCCATCGACTCCAACCGGGAGCTTTTCGCCCTGGGGGTTTCCAATATCCTCAACAGCTTTCTCCGCGGGATGCCGGCATCGGCCAGCTTTTCCAGGTCTGCGGTTAACGAGCAGGCCGATTCCAGAACACCCTTTTCCAACATCTTCGCGGGATTTATCGTTTTCATTACACTGCTTCTTTTAACCCCAGTATTCGAATACCTGCCCACCGCTGTACTGGCCGCCATAGTGATTACGGCAGCGGTTAACCTGATAGATATAGGTTCGCTGAAGTGGCTGCTGCGGACCAAGAGAAGGGACGGGCTGATCGCGCTTTTCACCTTTGCCATCACACTCCTGATTGGCATTCAGGAAGGTATCCTGATCGGTATCAGCGTATCCCTGCTTGCCCTTCTCTACCGGGAAAGCCA
Source organism: bacterium (assembly GCA_014730075.1). Lineage (GTDB taxonomy): Bacteria > Krumholzibacteriota > Krumholzibacteriia > Krumholzibacteriales > WJIX01 > WJIX01. Next base: position 17,837 of record WJIX01000148.1, read on the forward strand.
TCCAAATGTTGCCGAGCTGGGACACCTCCTGGGTACCCGCTCATTCAAGGACCTGAAAAGATTCGCCGAGGCGGATAAAATAGAGAGGATAATGATCCTCAGGATAGATGCCTCCTTCTCCTTCACCAACGCTGAATTCTTCAAAGATTATATTCTCAGGAAATCCCTTTCGCAGAACGAGGAAATCGAGGCGGTAATCATAGATGGGAGCACCATCAACGACCTCGACACCACCGCCCTGGAGGCCCTCCGTCTGGTCATTGAAACCCTCAAGAAATGGAATGTCGAATTTCATATCAGCGGGTTGAAGGGGCCGGTGAGAGATGTAATAAAAAAAGCCGGATTATACGAAATGATCGGAGAAGAGAAGATATCCAGGAGCCCGCACCAGGCTGTAATTAATATACTCTCCCGCTGGGAGAAAGAGACTGAGGACCGGCAATGCCTGGACAGATACCATAGAAGAACCGAATGCGAACCCCCCGGCAACCAGCACAGATAATCTTTCAACCCATAGTGCTTAATAAGTTTCCACGATTTAAATAATAAAATAATCCTTCCAATAATTGAGCAAAAATGTTACAATAGTGCAATAATTGGCTTTTATCTTATTTACCTAAGGGAGGATCTGTTTTGAAAAGGATAGCTATCAGTCTCTTTTCGGCAATTCTATTTTGTATTCTGGTATTCCCTGCAGCGGCTCACTCACAGCCGGATGAAGAATGGATTACCAGGAACCTTAAAATAGTACTGGAAGTGCTGGGTATTGAGGAACCTGATACCTGCAGTCTTTTCGGGAAATCATATTACAAATTCAGGGAGCTTTTTCCCGGTACCACCGAATCGGATATCGATACCACTTCGCTGACCGGATGGAATCCGCGCTTTGGGAATTTAAAAATGTGGGACGGAGATCTCCCCACCATCGGGCAGTCAATCGAAATTACTCCGGGAATTGATTTCCCGGCCGAAAGTTTCTTCGACGTTTACTTCGAGCTGGAGCTTCCCGACCTGCTGCCAGGGGATACCCTTGTCAATTATTCCCCTGTGCACATCGAAAGCATCATAGACGATATGCCACCCTACTTTGATAAATACGTTTCCACTGGCGGACCGGTGACACTTTACAACACCATGGGAGACCCGGTGGCGGAAATACTTTACTGGGAAGAGGAGTTCATACCTTACAGCGAACCGGAAGCGGATCTGATGGTAGACACCTATTACAGATCTGAAATAGCTGAAATCGACGAAGCTACCGGGATGATACAGGTTAGCATGGGTATGTCCGGCGGCCTGCAGCCCGACTACGTGACCTTTTACTGGCGGCCAGCGGGCACTTCCGATCCTTACATTGAATTTGCCATGGACCCGGATGGCAATGCGCCCATCTACAGCACTTCGCGCCCCCTCGGAGATGGGGACGGTTTCTCGGGATACCTGGATCCGTACATCTATAATCCCAACGGTGAGGATATAGAACTGAAGGGATGCGCCTATTCACCGGAAGGCACCTACTGCGATTCTCTAATAGTTACGGTTGATCCCACCCCACCTCTCCCAATGCTGCCATCCTTTCCTCCTGACTCACTTGGACTGTTCTTCCCTGACAGCATGCACCCTGTAACCTGCGTCAATCCGGACGAGGATGTCGACACGGTAGAAGCTTATGTATTCCCGCTGGCTACCGAGAAGCACAGGGACCTTACCTCCATCAATATGTACGGCCTGGGGACTCCGGAAGATTCGATGGCATGCGCTCCCACTGCGGCGGCAAGCTGCCTGGATTACTTCGCCAGAAATGGTCACCCGGAACTCAAGCACCCCAAGGGTGATACCAGCAAACCGGAGCAGAGCCCCAAGGATACGGCCAAAGAGCTTATTGGCAGAATGAACACCGACAAGGACAAGGGTACCAGTGCCCTTAATATGGCCAAAGGAATCAAACAGCATCTCAAGGAACACGGCAAGACCGGTTGGACGGTGGACGGGGAACTGGTCAATGACTATCACGATATCGGCAGCATGTTCAGGGAGTTCGAGGCGGACAAGGAAGATGTGATGATGCTGGTTAAGGACAAAACAGTCAATGCTGCAGGCGATACCGTGGAAGTAGGACACTTCGTCACTCTCGGTTCCAAGTCCTCCACCTTCTATACCCAGGAGTATGAATGGGGCCATGTTTCCGGAATTTCCTACCGGCTTGACTTCATGGATCCAATGGGAGGGGGCTCCACTGCCAATAACGAATACAACGTTGGAGAGGAAGACGGCAAACCGACCCTGGAAGGTTATAGCTTCGGGGGAATGGGCCCGGTAACAGTAAGGGGATACATAAAGGTTTCGCCGCCGGAGGGAGGCGGCGGAGGGAATAAAATGCTGAGAAGCAGCGGTTCTCCCGCCGCGCCTGCCAGTGACGGCTGGATCAAGGTGGATTCCAAGCCCGCTTCAGGGATGGGGCTCCCGGACACCCTTTACTGGAACACCTCCGGATTCGAGCCGGGGACCTACCTGCTGGAGGTCCGGGCTACCGATGCCACCGGGCATACCGTCCGTGAGATAAGGTTATGTGGAATCCCCTTCTTCACGGTAGATACCGACGATGACAGCATGACGCCCACCCCCAGCGGCCTTATGGGATCTTACCCCAACCCCTTCAATCCCAGCACCACCATCATGTACAGCGTAGCCAGCAAGGGGCCGGTAAGTATCAAAATCTATGACGTTTCCGGCAGGCTGGTCAGGAAACTCCTGGATGGAAAGGTCGTGGAGGCCGGACAGCATAAGGTAAGCTGGAACGGCATCAACGGCAGTGGAAGCCACGTTGCCAGCGGAGCTTACTTCTGCAGAATGGTAACTGCAGGCAAGAGCTCTTCAATCAAGGTCATACTTCTGAGATAACCTGTCAGACAGCTCTCCCGGCCCTTCCCGGCCGGGAGAGCTCCCATCCCCTCTCTTTTTTGTTTTCATTTCTCTGCCATCCTATATACTGACCCTTAATGCCGCGGGCGATAATCAGGGAGGACCGGAATATGAAAGCGATGATACTTGAAGGGATAAAAGACCTCGACAGGGAAAGCCGCCCACTCAAAGATACTGAAATGCGGGAACCGGAGCCCGGAGAAGGTGAAATACTGGTAAGGGTAAAAAGATGCGGGGTATGCCACACTGAGCTTGACGAAATAGAGGGGAGGACCGCCCCGCCCTTTTTCCCGGTTATTCCCGGCCATGAAATAATCGGAAGGGTTGAAGCCGCGGGGAAGGGTGCTTCCAGGTTCACCCAGGGTGACCGGGTGGGGATAGCCTGGATTCATTCCGCCTGCGGGCATTGTAAATTCTGCCGGGATGGCAATGACAACCTCTGCAGGGAATTCAGAGCTACCGGGCGAGACGCGCACGGCGGATACGCTGAGTACACCACAGTAAACGAGAAATATGCCTACCCGATACCGGATATCTTCAGCGATACCGAGGCGGCCCCGCTGATGTGCGCCGGGGCGATAGGTTACAGATCGCTGATGCTCACCGGGATCGAAAACGGCAAGAAGCTGGGGCTGACAGGCTTTGGCGCTTCCGCCCACCTGGTACTCAAGATGGTTGCCTATAAATACCCTGATACAGATATCTATGTTTTTGCCAGGAACCGGGGCGAGAGGGAATTCGCCCTGGAGCTCGGAGCGGTATGGGCCGGTGATACCTCCAGGCAGTCACCGGAAAAACTGGATGCCATTATCGACACCACACCAGCATGGAAACCTGTGGTAGAGGCGATGAACAACCTGGACAGGGGCGGCCGGCTGGTCATAAATGCCATCAGGAAACAGAACGCCGACAGGGACTACCTGTTGAAGCTGGATTATTCACGCCACCTCTGGTATGAGAAGGAAATAAAGAGTGTAGCTAATATAGCCCACCGCGACCCTGAAGAGTTCATCAGCCTGGCAGCTGAAATACCCCTAATCCCCGAAACCGAGGAGTTCGAGCTGGAGGAGGCGAATGAGGCGCTGATGCAGCTCAAGAGAGGCAGGATCAGGGGCGCCAAAGTGCTGAAGATCGGATGAAATAAGCGAATACCGCGAATTCCTTCCTCCCGTTAGTTGAAATGCCGGAACGGGGAAAGATCTGTACCGCCGTAAGATCCCATCCTTATAACTTATTTATCTGTGGAAAGTTCCCTCGATTCGAAAAAAACAGTTTACTCTCATATCTGACCTTTAATGGAACATTTTATGCTTATCTCCAAAATATAGATTTCTGGGAGCCATTCACTCAAAACAGGAGATCCGAAAATGGCTGAAGAACAGACAGTGGTATTTTACAAGAATCCATCCATTGCTACTCTTCTGTCCTTCCTCTTCATGGGAGCTGGACAGATCTATAACGGGGAAACCAGAAAGGGTGTCATATTCATAGCGCTCTATGCGGTTTCGATTTTCCTTATGACTTTTCTGATAGGGTTCATAACCACCCCTGTACTATGGATATGGGGAATGGTGGATGCAAACAGGTCGGCAAACAGAATTAACCGCGCTCTCGCATCCAGGCTGGCCAGTGACGAAAAACCTGAACCGGAAATGAAGAAACAGGCTGTTGCCCGTTAAAGACCAATCTGTCCGGAATTAAGATAGGACCGATTCTTTAGGCCGCAGGGGGATAGATTACCATATCTACCCCCCGCGGCTTCTTTATAAACGGAAAGCCCTGCCACAACGGATAAAGTCCTAAAGTAGAATATCCGGAGTTCGATAACCATAATACAGGAAATGCACTGATACCCTTAATAGGATTATATGCTGCAGATGAGGCCTGACCGTTGACAACTGCGGAGTAATCAAGCGGAGTAGAGCATGAACGGTGAAGGGAAGAGGATCTCATCCTTACCTCTGGAGTTCGAAGATCTTGTTTTCAAACCTGAATGGGAATATGCCGGTGCCGGCGGGGAATTTACCTACCGGTGCGGGGTAATCCCCGGTAAGGTTTTCTTCTCATCCCTGAGCGGGACTATACCGGAACCAGCGATTGAGAAACTGATTCCCATATTCCGCGATATCTATAAAAGAGGGGAGCTGGAAGGTAAAGAGTTCATAAGGATAGCCGACTATACCAGGTTTGATGGCGCCCCGGCAGTCACCCGCCAGAAATATGCCAGCCTGCTCAGGGATATGAACGAAGAACACGGCTCCAGCCCGGTGGTAACTTACATTTGTGGCGCTGCCCTGTGGGTTAAGGCGGTTTTGAGGATAACCGCCAGGTTCGTGGGCCAGAACTTCGTATTTACCGAGACAGTCAGGGAGGCATTCCACCTCATTAACATGGGGGAATCCTGCTCTTCTGAGAAGAAGGATACCATTCAGGTAAGCAGGGAAACCCTGGAGATTATTAATTCCATAGTGGGGGGAATGCTCTGGGGAGAAGATATCAAAGTCCCCGAAGAATTCTTCTCTGAGGAGAATCCGCTCTCAGAGATAGCTCTATCCATCTCTCTGGTAGCACGTGACCTCCACGAAATGAAACTTCAGGACAGAAAGAATACTGAAGAAATCAGAAAACAGAAGATAGCACTGGAAAAAATGCACCACCGTCTGCAGCAGGCGATGGATGCGGGGGAACATGGTTTCTGGGAATACAACCTTGAGACCGGCGAGGTATTCCTTAGCCCCTGGCATAAAACCGTGCTGGGATTGATCGAGGAAGAATCCTCAATATCCAAAGATTTCTGGGTTGAGAAAATGCACCCCGAAGACAGGAAACTGGTAATTCCTCTTATCAGGCACTATATAGATAAACGGCAGGCCTATTCGGTGGAATTCCGGGTACAACGTGCCGATGGAAACTGGAGATGGATTTCCGCAAGGGGAAAATACTACGGGAAAGGCTCTGATGACTCTCCGGCAAGAGTGGCGGGAGTACATGTCGATATAACCGAGCAGAAGGAATTCGAAGAGATACTCCATCACCGGATAGCGCAGCAGGCCGCGGTGGCTGAATTCGGACAGCTGGCGATGACGGGGATATCACTGGATAAACTTTACGGGAGCGCGGCTGTGTTGATTTCCCGGGTATTGAAGACCAGATATTCCGGGGTATTTGAATATAACCGGGGTGAAAAAGAGTTTATCCTGATGGCGGAAACAGGCCTTGAATGCGCTCCCGGCGATTCTTACAGAATGCCTGCAGACAGTAAAACCCATATCGGGTTCGCCATAAACAGTGCCATGCCGGTGAAAGTAAAAGATATCGGAGATGAACCAAATATCTCCTTTTCGCGGCTCCTCCAGTCCCGGGATATTACCGGGGGAATCGCGGTCAGAATTCCCGGATCGGAAGGGCCATTCGGTGTTATAGGTGCTTACCACCGGGATCCGAGGTCATACCGGGCCGACCAGGCTTACTTCATGGAATCGATAGCAAGCATACTGGGAGCCGCGGCACAGCAGGATAAGACCATAAGAGAGCTTCAACGGGCTGAGACCAGATTCCGGACAGTCTATGAATCGAGCAAAGATGCCATAATGATGCTGGACAGGTCCGGTTTCTTTGACTGTAACAGCACCGCCCTGTCGCTCTTCGGGGTTGAAACCAGAGAGCAGTTCTGCCGGATGCATCCCGCCGACCTATCACCCGAGAAGCAGAGCAACGGACGGAATTCAATGGAGCTGGCCAATGAAATGATTACCTATGCTTTGAGGGAGGGAAGCAGCCGCTTCGAGTGGATACATCAGCGCTACGACGACGGAACTACATTCCCCGTTGATATCATACTGACTGCCATGGAGCTTGACGGCAGGAATGTCCTGCAGGTATCAGCCAGGGATATAACCGAGCGGAAACTTTCTGAGAAGAACCTGAGGGATAACGAAAAGAAATTCCGGTCACTGTTCAACCAGTCCAATGACGCGGTATTCATACACAAACTGGATGGGAAAATAATCGATGTCAACAGGAGGGCTGAAGAACTGCTTGGGTTCTCCAAAGAAACCCTCATAAACAGCTGCGTTCAGAAGCTGCATCCCGAAACGGAATCAGAAAGATCGAAGAATGCCCTGGAAATTGTTAAAGCCGAAGGGTCAGTCAGGTTTGAAACCCGGTTCAGGAAATCTGACGGTGAAATAATAGATGTAGGGATAAGCGCGGGGGTAATAGACGAGAAGAAAGGAATTGTTCAGGGTATTGTCCGTGATATCACCGAAAGGAAAAAAGCGGAGGCAAAACTGCGCGAGAGCAGGCAGAGGCTGAACCTGAGCCTGCGGGGAGGAAACCTTGGCACCTGGGACTGGGATATACCATCCGGGAGGGTGATATTCAACCACCGGTGGGCAGAGATGCTGGGATACCGGCTGGAAGAACTGGATTCGCGTCTCAGCACCTGGAAGAAGCTGGTTCATCCCGATGATCTTCCGATGACCCGGAAAATTCTGGATGAGCACCTGTCCGGCAGTACCGAGTTCTATGAAGCCGAATTCAGGATGAAGCACAAGTCGGGAGGCTGGGTATGGATAGAGGACAAGGGAAAGGTTATAGAGAAGGATGAACAGGGAAACCCTCTGCGGGCATGCGGCACCCACCTCGACATAACCAAGCGGAAGCAGGCGGAACAGGCCCTCATCGAGAGTAATGAACGTTACAACAGGCTGGCCGAGCAGAACAGCACCTACACCTGGGAAATTGACTCGGAAGGTATATATACCCACGTCAGCCACGTGGCCGAATCAGTCCTGGGATACCAACCGGAGGAATTAATAGGGCACCGGCATTTTTACGACCTGTACCCACAAGAGGGAAGGGATGAATTCATCCGGGGAATAAAGAAAGCTTTCCGAAACGGTGCCGAGGTAAAAAATGTGGTTAATCCGGCAATGACAAAGTCGGGCGAAACTATCTGGCTGGAGACCAGCGGAATCCCCCTCCTGAACCTGCAGGGTGAGGTTATTGGATACCGTGGTTCTGATAGAGATATCACCGAAAGAAAAAGGGCTGAAGAGAAACTCCAGGAAATGAACTCCCGGCTGAAAAAGGCCGTAAGGAAGACCAATGCCATGGCTGCCGAGGCGAAGCGAGCTAACAGGGCCAAGAGCCTCTTTCTGGCCAATATGAGCCACGAAATCAGAACCCCCATGAACGGCGTGATCGGAATGACAGACCTTCTGATGCAGACAGAACTGAGCCCGGAGCAGCAGGAATACGCGGAGATGATCCAGACCAGCGGAGAATCCCTGCTGAATATTATCGACGATATACTGGACTTTTCCAAGATAGAGGCCGGGGAGCTCAATCTGGATATAACCGAATTCAACCTCAAGAGAATAATGGAAAACTTCTCCTTCCCTGTGGCAATGAAAGCGGAAGAAAAAAACCTGGAGTTCATCTGCCATACAGTTCCGGGGCTTCCCTGCTGCTACAGGGGAGATCCCGGCAGAATCCGCCAGATACTTACCAACCTTACCAGTAACGCGATCAAATTCACCGAAGAGGGTGAAGTAATAGTGAAAGCGGAGCTTGAATCGGAGGATGAGGAATATGTCACAGTGAAATTCTCTGTCACCGATACCGGGATCGGGATACGGGAAGATGAGCTGGAAAATCTGTTTGAGAGCTTCCGGCAACTGGATGATTCCGCTTCGAGGAAATACGGGGGGACCGGGCTGGGGCTATCCATATCCAAACAGCTGGTTGAGAAGATGGGGGGGCAGATAGGCGCCAGAAGCAATCCCGGCAGGGGATCCGAATTTTATTTTACCCTTCCCCTTAAAAAGGCCTGCAACATGAGTGACGAATCATTTGAAATGCCGCCGGAAATAGCAGGATCCAGGATTCTCATCGTGGATGACAACAGGACCTTCCGGGACTGCCTCTCTATCCTTATGGAGGCGGGTAATATCAGCACTGACAGAGCCGGAACCGGAGAAGAAGCGCTCCGGATGATCAGTGAATCTGCAGCGGCGGGGAAACGGTACCATGTGGCAATAGTGGATACCCGCATGCCCGGGATAGACGGCTGGACGCTGATATCCAAAATGGAAGACAATCCTGAATCAGCAGGTATACCGATAATAGCGATGACCCCCATCTCCGGAAAAACTGTTAATGAAACCTCCGGCAATGTAGTAGCATCGCTGGCCAAGCCGCTCCGTCAATCGGAACTTATAAGGCAGATCAGCGCCGCGCTCGCCGGGAAAACGGAATCACCTCCGACCGAAGGCCATAGCGACTCAGCTCCCGTGAAGCGGGAAACTGGTAAAATCTCAATACTGGTAGCGGAGGATAACATAATCAATCAGAAGGTTGCAGTCGGCATTCTGGAGAGGATCGGATTCGAAACAGAAGTAGCCGGTGACGGAACTGAGGCGCTGGAGAAACTGTCGGAGAGAAAATTCGATCTGGTGCTGATGGATGTACAGATGCCGGGGATGGACGGACTGGAAGCAACCAGGAGGATTCGCTCTTCCGAATCAGCAGTTCTTGACACCTCCATCCCGGTGGTGGCAATGACCGCCCACGCCATGGAGGGTGACCGGGAAAAGTGCATTGAGGCGGGGATGAACGGTTATACCACAAAGCCGGTTGATCCGGAAAAGATAATCAAGGAGATATCCAAGCATATTGCGATACCGTCATCAATGATCAGCTGAAACAAGTCCATAACCCATATCAGGCCCGGCATGCGGAACCTCGATATTTACCCACCCCCTTTTACAGATACCCTCTCCGGACCTGGATAATGCATCACAAACTCGATATTATATACAGGACTTTCCCCAAAATTCTGGCAGGTATTTTACTAACGTTATAATGTATAACCAGTTAACAGGATCAATAAGTGGAATCAGTGTATTGGCGAATCAGTTGATTGACTTTGTCAAAACCCTCTCGGAAGACGAGCGGGCATGGATTCTTGATTTCCGGAGGAAATCAAGAAGAGCGAGTCTGAGAGCGGGAGCTGCGATTTCCACGCCGGAGAAATCGACAGCGGTTTTGACAAATTCAATCAACTGGAAGTTATCCTGCCCGTCTTTCTATTCGATTTAAATTTAAAAATTGGGAAAACTTCAAATATTATATACACTTGATTGATATTCACAAGCGGTATACAATGTAACCATTTAACAGAGGGCAGATATGAAACTTGAACAGAGCTTCATGGATTTCATGCTCCATCACCAGGAGCGTCACGGGAGGACATATAACTTCCTGGTCCTTCTGGAGGCTGTCCAGACAGCGGCAAAATATATCCAGTACTTTTACCAGACCGGGTCGCTCAAGGATATCATGTGCGAGGCCGGATTCACCAATGTTCAGGGTGAGAGCGTGATGGAGATGGACGACATAGCCAATGCCATCGTGCTGCACTACCTTCGCAGGTCCAACCAGGTTATTCACGCCGTAACCGAGGAGGAGGCCGATCCGGTGGTCCTCAACGAGGAGGGGGGGCGTTACTTCTTTTACTTCGATCCCCTGGATGGCTCCAGCAATATCAAGCATAACCTCCCGGTTGGATTCATGTACGCTGTAGGAAAGAGGAACATGGATGGCCCGGAGACTTACCGCCTGCGCAAGGGTTCTGAACTCAGGGCCGCCGGCATCTACCTCATACCTAACGGGGTCTTTACCCTGGCTCTGGCCGACACCGGGGTCTTCCGTTTTCACATGGACGAGACCATGACCTACGTCATCCCCGAGAATTCGGAACGGCTGATTATACCTGAAGACCGTGGGGAATGGGAACTCTCCTTTAACGCCTCCAACAGGAAGACCTTCTCCCGCAAGGTGCAGGACTGGATTGAGGAGAATGAAGCAGAATTTAACTTCCGGTACATGGGTTCGCTTGCCGGTGATTTTCACAGGCTGATATCCAACGGAGGGATGTTCATGTATCCTGCAATAATCAATCACCCCAGGCCCGATAAGAACAGGCCAAACGGCAAGCTCCGGCTGCTTTACGAGGCCAACGTGGCGGCTTTTATCGCAAGAGAAGCAGGAGGGGCAGCGATCGACGAGAATGGAAATGATATCCTGGATATCGAACCTGAATCACCGCACCAGCGCACAGCACTTTACGTCGGCTCCAGGGGAATGGTCGAGAACATAGGGAAGCGTCTCAGGAGCGGATAATATTCACAGCCCCGGGCAGCAATCAGCACCCGAACAGTAAATCTAGAATTCCCTCTCGATAACGAAACTGGTCAGTTCGGCAAGGGAGTCTCTGTACTCCGAGCCGGGAAAATGCTCCAGGCAGCTCAGGGCCTTGCGGGCGTTCTCGGCGGCCCTTTCACGGGCGTACGATATCCCGCCGGAACGGTCAGCGAAACCAATTATGAATTCAATCTCTTCAGCCGTCATCTCCCTTCCCATCATCCCCAGGACCTTATCGCGGTTACCGTTGTTGGAGTGCTCCAGACCGTAAATCAGCGGAAGTGTCAGGATGCTGCCCTCTATATCCCTGGCAGCCGGTTTCCCCATCCTTTCCCGGCGTCCGTTATAGTCCATCAAATCGTCTCTTATCTGAAAAGATATTCCCAGGTGAGTACCAAACGCTCCCGCCGCCCGCAGCAGGCCACTGCTTCCCCCCTGAGAGGTTAGTACTCCCAGCTTGCAGGAGGCAGATATCAGTGAAGCTGTCTTCAGAGATATGGTTTTGAAATACTCCTCTTCAGTTATTAATCCGCCCATCTTTCCATTCTGGGTCTGGATCAGCTCACCCTCGCAGACCTGTCTTATCGCGGCAGAGAAGATAGATGTTATTTCGGAAATATCCAGATCAACCAGCCATGTCATGATCCTGGAGAAGAATATATCGCCTGCCAGGACCGCAGTTCTGTTACCCCAAAGGGCGTTGACGGTGGCCCCTCCCCTCCGCAGGTCAGAACGGTCCACCACATCGTCATGTATCAGGGTAGTGGTATGAAGAAGCTCCAGAGCGGCAGAAGCCTCGATCGATAATCTGGTTACCCCGCCTGTCATACCGGCGCATAGAAGAAGAAGCACCGGCCGCAGCCTCTTTCCCCGGTACCGGGTGATATGGTCCCTGATCTCATCAACTTCCGGAACATCTGAGGCAGCCAGAGATCCCAGAAATTCCTCGCTTTCTCGCAGGTCATCACCGATCGGTCCCATTATCTTATTAAGCGCAGCTAACTTCATAATCCATACTGTTCAGTAATCAGTGAACAGGCACAATGTAAAGAGATCGAAATATAATACCTCATATCGATTTCCCTCCACTCAGCATCTCCAGGAGCCCCCTGCTCACCTTCTCGTTGCCAAGGAATCGCTTCAGTATATGATCGAAAGTCTTCATGGTATCGGAGAGTTCGGTCAGGCGCTCGTGGACCCCGGTCCCCTCTTCGATCTCGGCGTTCTCAAGGAGGTTATCAAGAGCTTCCAGAGCCGGGTCGAATTCACGTTTCTTCCGCTCTGCGGCTATGGAGAAGATCATATTCCAGGTATCCGGTTCGGCCACGTAGAAATCCCTGCGATCCCCCGATATGCTGACCCTCTTTATCACACCCCAGTTCCTGAGCTCTTTCAGTGACATACTGGCGTTTCCCCTGCTGATCTCAAGCTCTTCGGTCACGGTATCAAGACCGACCGGCTCTTCGGAGAGGATCAGCAGGGCGTGAACGCGGGCCATGGAGCGGTTGATCCCCCAAAGGACACCCAGCGACCCCCACCTCTCTATAAACCGTTTATACTCTTCTGACAACAAACTTTCAATCCTTTCTGAATATACTGAATTATAGCTTAAAACGCTTTTTCTGTCCAAGAAAAATTTTCAAAATAAAATGGTCAGGTGCATTATGATGAAACTGAATACTATACCGTTGGCCCCGGGCATCCACTTTACGACCCTGATTATGACCGTGGCGGCAAGGTTCTCCTGGAGACCGGAACCGACGAGATTGACTTTAGTATCTACCAGGCACCGAATCTAACAGGATTTGAACCCTCCATAGAGGGCAATGAAGGATATGCCTTCGTAGGCACCCATTTTAATATCATAGTGGACGGATTTTCGAACAGGCCGACCACCTATCCTGACATTCTTCTGGTTTTTGACCAGATACAACCGGAATCATGTACTCCAACCATTCTGGTTAATGGCATGGAGATCTGCGGAAATACCTACCCAGTAGGAGATCTGGTCGTTTCAACCCCCACGGGCAACGGAAAACATTATTCTGATGTTATCCCGGTTGATATAACCTGGTCCGGGTGCTATGGAGTGCATATCTGGGCCTTCTCGGATGAAGATCACAATGGAATTCATGACGGGGGTGAATGCTTCACCTCGTTCTCACACGATGCCATGATTGACACTGAAGAGGTTTCATGGGGCGAGGTGAAAAGCCGGATAAAAAATCATTAAAATCCTTCAGTCTACGTAATCCCTTCCCGGTAGACCGCATCCCAGAAGTTCAGCTCATATCTGCTGGCGTTTATGAAAACCTCTCTCAGTTTTTCATAGGGAAAACCAGTGCCAGTTCTGTCAACCAGGGCCCTTATACGGTCCACCAGCTCGATATATTCATCCTCCAGGTAATAGGAAGCCCATTCTCTGTATATTTCGCTTTCCATACCGCGTATCTTGTCACCGTGATATGCAGCTATCTCCTGGTAGGACCAGTAGCAGGGAAGAACAGCCGCCATACCCTCCTGGAACGTTTTCAGCGAGGAGGTGGAGAGAAGAAAACTTACGTACGAAAGGCCGGTCTGCATCATCTCCTGGCCCTGCGCCTCTTCAACACTCAGGCCCATCTTCTCCAGGAAAGACCTGTACCCTTCAAATTCCCCGGTAGCTTCCATATAAGCCATTTCAGCAACTTCTATCAATGACTTCTCGTCGGGAGCCCGGGAGGCCAGCAGAGAAAAGTTCTTTATGGAGGAGATCAGATAATTATAGTCCTGGAGTATGTAGAACCTGAACTTACGCTCTGGAAGCGTACCATCGAACAGCTCCACCACAAAAGGGTGATTATAAATCTTCTTCCAGATTGTCTCGGAGTCCTGTCTCAGTCTATCCGAAAGCTTCATGGTTTTCTTGCCTTTATCACAACGAAATCTCCCTGTTTATAACCGATCGTCGGCTTCTCTATATCCTCGTTGCTGTACCGGGGGTGCCTGGTCAATGTCTGAACATACTCCAGATCCGTAAATCCCACCTCTGTAATCAGTTCCTTCACATTCTCGATCGATACCCACTGGGCACCCTTTACGAATTTCAGGGGGTATGGATGCTCCGGAGATCTATCCTTATCGAACCGTCCGTGGGCCCTGGCCAGATCGTAAAGCATGGAATAGGAGCCCTCCCGCGGCAGGAACGATAGTACTATATGCCCACCCCTTCTACAGATCCTGTACGACTCCCTGAGTGCCTTAAGGGGATCCTCGCAGTAGCTGAGAATGGTGGACAGAAGAACTGTTTCGAAGGTCTCGTCCCCGTAGGGAATATTCTCTGCGGAGCCGATTTTTACATCTATACCCTTTTCTCTGGCCAGTTCGGCCATGCCCGCTGCCGGTTCAATCCCTTTCTTTATACCCAGCCTTGAGGCGAAGAGCCCGCTTCCGACCCCTATACTGATGGCGTTTTCCGGATTGGTCAGAAGCTCCTTCTCAGCAAGCAGCTCCGATTCAAATACTTTCATATTCCTGCTGAACCAGAAATCGAAATCCCTGGCTTCCTGCTCAAAGGCGGAAGTCGCCCTGGGAATTATCTTATGATATAGAGGCCCGTGCCCCTTCCCGATATCCGGGGCGTTCTCTATCGCCCTGGAAATATAATCCTTGGCGATCCTGACTGAGTTCTCCAGGTTCTCTCCCCTGGCCAGAGATGCCGTGATCGCCGAAGAGAGGGTACACCCGGTCCCGTGGGTGTTTTTCGAATCAAACCACTCCGATTCAAAGAGAGTATATTTGCCGTCATTATAAAGTATATCAACAGCCCTGTCCTCCTCCAGGTGCCCCCCCTTTACGAGAACACCTCCCGCCCCCATAGATGCTATCTTCGCCGCTGCCTCCCTGGCAGTCTCAACCGATCCGATCTTCATGCCGGCAATAATGCCCGCCTCTTCGGCGTTGGGGGTCACCAGAAAAGACAACGGGATCAATTTATCAATCAGGGTCTTCTCTGCCTCTTTTTTCAATAACCTGTCTCCGCTTTTGGCGACCATCACCGGGTCGACCACCAGCTTTTCTATTTTATGCTTTTCAACTCTGCCAGCTATGATTTCTATTATCTCTTCGCTCGAGACCATCCCGGTTTTAGCGGCATCGCATCCCATATCCTCCATGATCATATCTATCTGGTCTGCAACAATATCAGGACTGATATCCTGAATGGAACGTACTCCATTTGTGTTCTGCGAAGTTATAGAAGTTAAAGCGGATACTCCGAATACGTTAAAAGCCTGAAAAGTCTTCAGGTCCGCCTGGACGCCTGCGCCCCCACCTGAATCGGAGCCGGCAACTGTCATTGCGATACCCTCGTAGTTCATTCCATCCTCCCATCTTACAGGTATCTGATAAAATATGGATTATATACCTTAATAATAACCTGGGCTACCATTATATATATTCTCGGCTCTGCCGCCGCCGGAGCCCCCTCGTTATTAATGGGATCAAAAGAAGCTCCCCGTAATAAAAATATTCGAAAAGCTACTCCAACCGGCTGCGTGATTCGACCATCTGGTATTGACATAAACATACAGCCTGAATATATTTCAACAATAATAATTCATTTCTCCCACTTGCTGAGAAGAAGGCCCCGCCGGTGAGACTGCTCAAAGAACAATTTCCCATTTTTCTGATAATATCATTTTTGCTGCTGCCGGGATGTTCGGCTGATCAGGATGATAGTTCCGAAGAAGCCGGCGCAGCGCCCGCTCCGGCAGTAGAGGCGGTAAGGGCTGTCCGCGGGTCGCTACCTCTTACCGAGCGTTTGACCGGCGTGGTAAAGGCCAAGAACCAGGTGGCCATATACCCTGAAATCAGTGCCCCCATTACCGAGGTGCTGATCAGGGACGGAGAATATGTCGAAAAGGATCAGCCCCTGGTCCGGCTCCGGGACAATCAGCTGAGAAAGCAGCTCAAGCAGACCCGGGCCTCCTACCAGATAGCCGTCGCTCAGGCCAGACAGGCAGAGGCCAGGCTGAAAGAAATTCGGGCTGAGCTCACCCGGACCAGGTCCCTGGCCAAGAAGGGATTAACCAGCCCCGCCGAACTCGAAGCAGTGGAAACCAGGGCAATATCGGCTGAAGCAGACCTGGAGCTGGCCAAAGCCAGAATAGAGGAAGCTGAAGCCAACGTGGAGGAGAGGGAAGAAGCTCTCTCGCAGACCGTTATCCGCGCTCCGGTCTCCGGTTTTATCGGCACCCGTGACGCGGAAGTGGGTATGCTGGTGAATGGAAACACCCGCCTGTTTACCCTGGGTCAACTGCAGGAGATTGAGGTAGAGATAGTACTGACCGACCGTATGCTGAAATATATTGAAGCCGGCCAGAGAGTGGAGATATTCCCGGGAAGCGAGGTATCCGATCCGATAGAAGGAAAAGTATCCAGGATTTCGCCCTTCCTTAACCAGGTAACGCACAGCACCGAAGCGGAGATCGACCTTCCCAATCCCGGCAGGAAGCTGAATCCTGGAATGTTCGTTACCGTGGATATCTTTTACGGGGAAAGTGAGAATGCCACCCTGGTACCGCTTTCCGCTCTGTACGAGAACCCTTCAACCGGCATAACCGGGGTATATGTAGCCCAGGACTCAATACGGCAGGAGGCTGCCTCTGATACTACTGATATCAGCAACATAACCCTTACCGAGCCTGTCAGTTTCAAGTTCACCAGAGTAAGAGTTATGGCCAGGGGCAGGATGGATGCCGGGTTGGAAGGGATTGATCCGGGCGCATGGGTAATATCACTGGGCCAGGACCTGATAGATGGCGAATCCGGAATGGCCAGGGTTAACGCAGTGGGCCGCGAATGGGTTTACCGGCTCCAGAGCCTGCAGAGGCAGGACCTTCTGGAGGAAATCATGCGCCAGCACAGGGAAGCCGCCAGAGATTTCACTCCCGGCAAAAGCGAAAGTTCCCAAGCGAGGTAGGATAGCATGAATATTACTCCTCTGGCTATTCACCGTCCTATTGCCACCATCATGGTATTTCTAATAATCATTGTCCTTGGTATCATGGGATTCCGGTTCCTTCCGGTCGACCTTCTTCCTCCCATTGAATATCCAATGCTCAGTATTATGACTGTTTACCCCAATGTGGGGCCGGAGGAAATAGAGACCATAATTACAGATCGTGTTGAAAACGCGGTAGCCAGCGTTCCAAATATCGAAGAGATAAGATCCTCTTCCAGGGAGGGCCGTAGCTGGGTAACCCTTGAATTCTCTCAGGGCACCAATATCGATGGGGCGGCGAATGATGTCCGGTCCGCGCTGGACAGAATCAGAGACGACCTGCCACTGGAAGTGGAATCCCCCAGGCTGTGGAAGTTCGATCCGGATAACTTTCCGGTGGTAATAATGGGGGCAAGGTCTGACCTGGATATGGAAGAACTGACCAGGATATTGGAAAGAGAAATTTCGCAGCGTTTCGAACAGATCCCGGGCGTGGGGTCGGTGGATATCTGGGGCGGAGTCTACCGTGAGATCAGGATTGAGCTCAACAGGGACAGGCTGGCATCCAGCAGGCTCAGCGCCACCGATGTTCAGGCGGCCCTGCGGAGGGAGAATGTAACTCTTCCTGGTGGGGATATCCGTGAAGGGACCAGCGACCTTTACGTCCGGACAAAGGGCGAGTTCGAGTCTCTTGAGCAGATCTCGGAGACAATCATTACCGTTGTGAACGGACAGCCGATCAGGGTCCGCGACGTGGCCGACGTGGTGGACAGTTTCGAAGATGTCCACAGGATAGTCCAGGTAGATGGCCTGCCCATGATACGCCTGGGGGTCCGGAAGCAGTCCGGAGCAAACACGGTATCCGTTGCGGGAGATACCCGGGAAATGATGGAAAAGATAAACGGAGAGAGGGATGACCTGGAGATGCTGATGGTCATTGACCAGAGCGAATTCATCCAGAACTCCATCGACAATGTAAAGCAGGCCGCCCTGTGGGGTGGGCTCCTGGCGATCTTCATCCTCTATATCTTTTTGCGAAATGGATCCAGCACTTTCGTTATTGCGCTTTCCATCCCAATTTCACTTATTGCCACATTCGGCCTGCTTTACTTCAACGGACTGACCCTCAACCAGATGAGTTTCGGCGGATTGGCATTGGGGATAGGACTGATCGTGGACAACTCCATCGTGGTACTGGAAAATATAGTCCGGTTGCGAGAAAGCGGCAGGGGAGCGGCAGATGCCTCCCTTACCGGCACAAAACAGGTGGCAGGGGCAATAACGGCATCCACCCTTACTACCCTGGTGATATTCCTGCCTGTAGTCTTCATGCAGACCATATCGGGGATGCTGTTCAAGGAGCTTGCCCTGGTAGTGGTTTTTGCCCTTCTTTGCTCCCTGTTCATAGCACTCACCCTGGTTCCCATGCTGGGAAGCAGATTTCTTACAGTAAGAAACAGTACCAGATACGGCCACTGGTTCGACAGGCTCCAATCGAGTTATTCCGTCCTGCTGGAGAAGGCTCTGCATCACCGCAGGACAGTGTTCCTGGTGACAGTTCTGCTTATGGCCGGGGCCTTTCTGCTTTATCCCCTGATCCCGGTGGAACTGGCTCCTCAGACCGACGCGGATGAAATCGATGTGGAACTGGAAATGGCCCAGGGCACCAATATCGCTGTAGTAAACGAATACCTGACCGAGCTGGACAGGCTAGTGCGCGAAGTAACCCCCATGGACCAGGTCCGTCACATCAGCGTGGAGATCCGGCCCGGAGACGCGGAAGTTGAATTATCTCTCAAGAACGCCGATGAGCGTTCCATAAACAGCTTCGTGCTGGCCGACCGTATCAGGAAACATGTTCAGGGAAAGATTCCCGGAGGGAGGATCAGGGTAAACGCGCAGTCGGGCCTCTGGATGCTTCGGAGGCTGTTCGGCTCGGGCGGATCTCAGGCGGTACAGGTAGAGCTCAGGGGATATAACCTCAATATGGCTGACCGGCTGTCCAGGAAGATCAAGAGCAGCATGGAAACTGTCCCGGAAGTAGCTGATGTCAGGGTCAGCCGGCGTGAGGGAAGGCCCGAGGAGAACCTTATCATCGACCGGGAGAAAATTGCGGAGCTGGGGCTTTCGGTCAGACAGGTAGCTGAAGTAATTCAGACTAACGTGGGAGGCGGCCATGCGGGGGTGTTCAGGGAGGGAGGAGATGAATTTCCCATTACCGTCCGCCTCCAGCCGAAAGACCGTCTCAGCGCCCGCGACCTGGATAACATATCGGTAAGGGCCCCGAGCGGGCGAGTGATACCGATCTCTTCCGTAATTCGGAGCGAAAGAAGACGAAGCCCCACCAGAATTGACCGGATAGACTCACAGCGGGTAACCTATATTACCGCCAACCTGGAAAGTGGAGCGGCGCTGGGAGACGTGGTGGAGAAACTCCAGAATAACCTCAGGGGGATGGCCCTTCCGGAAGGATTTTCGCTGGTATTCAGCGGCGAATACGAAGAGCAGCAGGAAGCTCAGAAGGATTTCATTCTCTCAATCATCATGGCCCTGGTCCTGATTTACATGGTAATGGCCGCTCAGTTCGAGCGCTTCCTCGATCCCCTGATCGTTATGGTATCCGTTCCCCTGGCGGTCATCGGGGTTGTCCCGGCCCTTCTTCTTACCGGAACCTCTCTGAACATCCAGAGCCTTATGGGCATCGTCATGCTCATCGGAATAGTTGTAAACAACGCCATTGTACTGGTCGATTACATCAACCTTATGCGCCGTGAAGAAAACCTTCCCATTCAGAAGGCGGTAGAGTTATCCGCGCACAGGCGTTTGAGGCCGATCCTCATGACCACCTGCACCACAGTTCTGGGAATGCTTCCACTTGCCTTCGGCGCCGGAGCAGGAGGAGAGATACAGGCAGCCCTGGCAAGGTCGGTGATAGGCGGCCTGACCATATCTACACTGATAACCCTGGTGCTGATACCCTCCGCCTACATCAGCATACACGGGCTGCTGGACAGAAAAAGAAGTTAGAATATCTTCCCAGCTCCGGGTGTCACCGGATTCTCAAACGGAGGCGCGCTAGACCCTCCATCCCCTCCATTCCATATACCCTTTCATTGCCGATTCACCCCTGGCATATTTATCATGCCATTTCCGCGGGACCGGCATATCATGATATAGCCGTTTCCTCCAGGCCTCCAGCAACATAATGGGCCTTCCCATATATTCCGCGGCGGATATTACCGGTCGGTCTGTCTCAGAAGAGATACTTTTCAGCCACCTGATCCCTGATTTACTCCTGGCCACATGGTGATCAATAATAAGGGTCTTCACCCTGCCTGAGAGTTCAGTGGCATTGCTCCTGGCCATCGCAAGCTGTCCGGGCGAAAGCCGGCGAAGATAAAGCGGCGGCCCGGAAAGCAGAACAGTATCCGGCTTCCATTCGATTATCTGAATAACCGACTCCCTGTTTAGAAGCTGTATATCCGAGGCGTGAACGAACACCTCGTCATCATCTTCGATCCTTGTCATCATCACACTTCCCAGCCGGCTGCCCTCCGGCCCGTGCGGCATGGGATCGGAAAAACTCAGAAGATCATCCCCTTTTCCCTCCGCGCCACCTGTCTCCCTCTCAAGCATGAAAGCAAGATCCTCGGCCCTGGTCTTCATTCTCTCGGACAACCCCTCTTTACTCCTGGCCCATAGGGTGAATCCGGGGCGCAGCCCTCTTATTTTTCCGGCGTCCAGCTGGTAGGGATTGGCATTGGCCAGGGGAATATGGTCGCCGTGATAATGGCTGATCACTATATCTGTTGCCTCGGTCAAGGCGGAAAGGATCTCCTGCCGTACCGACCTTCCCCTGGCAACCTGAAATGGGTGCGGCAGAAGGCCATGCCTCCGGTAACCCAGTGCGATACCAGGATCTATAACTATCACCCGGTTTCCCACTTCTACTCTGCAGGATAACCCGCGCACTCCCAATGATTCGGTTCCCAGTATATCTATCAGCATTGGCGGGCTCTTTCCCCTTCAAAATCATTTCAGAGTCGGGTATGGAATTATATTGTTTCTGTCCCGGCCCGTCAACGCCAAAGGCCGGGTTCCAAATACGGAAAACTTTTCCGCAGGCCCTGTATAGACCGGATCTCTTTTCTGCCGGAATCCAATATCGCCGGGCAGAGATATATCCATAACAAGCAATGAAATAACAAGTTGCTACCCTATACGGATTAATTCAGCCGGGGGCATATTTATTGCGGCATTGGATATCTCAGGCAGCATGATTATGATAATGACAGGGAGCGGCATTTCATGAAAATTCTCTGCACACAAGACTTCCCCGGGGATATCAGGATGCTGGGCAGTGTAGCGGCTGATTCACCGGGGGGCATGGAATTCGAGATGATGCCATTCATAAACAAACTGCAGCAGATGCCGCGGCGGGTGAGAGAACTGGCCGCCGGAGCAAGTGCTGTTCTGACCTGCAACCTGTGGTCCACAAACCTTATCAGGAAAACATTCCCTTCGCTTCCACTCATCCTGCTGCCTCACAACGCATGCGCGGTAAAAGCCCACTACTGGTTTCAGAATGTCATAGATACGGCCGATATCTATCTGAGCACCGGTTTGTCACTCCGCAGGAAAACCCTGCTGCTCGACCCCGAAGCGGAGGTTGTCGATATACCGTATCCCCGTCTGAAAGGGTACCGGGAAGCGGCATTGAAGGCGGGCCCGCCGGATTACGACCTGGTGTTTGCCTGCACAGCATACCCGCATTACCCCACACTCATGGGTATCAAAACTGAATACGCATACTGGCATGAACTGATACCCACTCTGGCCGCGGAAGGATTCCGGATAGCGGTTCTTCGCCACCGGGATGACAGGGGTCTGGAGAAAACACCCGGAGTGGACTATTATGACCAGCCTAACCCCGGGATATTATTCGCCGGGAGAGCGGTTGTCTCCGATATAGCATCCAATGGGTTGATAGCCGCCGTTCTGGATAAACCTGTTCTGCAGGTAATAGACAGAAATGGGGAGGTTCCCCCTTACTTTGCATCCCACCGGGGGTTTATAAACCTTCTCTTTGCCATCGGGCTCCGGTTCGGCACCGAATGGACTGTGGAAGGTCTTTCAGAAACATACCCGTTCGGAAAGAGGAACAGCTCTCTCTGGGATGAGTACCGCCAGCTGGCCTCTACTCATATCAATGACCGGTTGGACAACTCACAGTTATATACCCGCCTCGCGGCCGCGGCAACCTCGAGAAAAAAACCTGCCATGGCCTGAACCTTTAGGATCAAAGGGCCGTTCCCTAATTCATCCTCTGGCCATTGAGATAACGGACTCCAGGTTCTTCCTGCTTCATCTCGAATGTCATAACCCCGTTACCCTGATCATCCGTCCGGAGCATCATCGCCGCCCACTGTGAGAAATTATTGAAATCCTGCTCACTGAATCCCTTCATATTCTTTATCGCGGTCAGGACCTTTTCAAGGTCATATATCTTCACAACCGCCTTGCCGTCAGGGGTCATCATTGCGGGCATGGAGAAGTCAGCATTTAATTCCATCTTTCCTATCTCATGCTCCAGTGGGCTTATCGAAACAGATAGTACCGGCTGTGACTGCATCAGCTGTCCCAGCAGCTGCTGACCGCTCCCGGCCGCGGCCTGCTTCATCTTCTCCGGGTCGCCCTGCATGGTAATATTATCCCTGGTCATTTCAAGATATGTCTTAACCAGCTGGGGACTGAGGTGCTTCAGGGAGAAATCCAGGTTCAACCTCTCCAGCCCCTCGATAATTTCAACAGCTTCCTTTGCGTCCTCTGCCGGTATATCCAGTTCAACCGCCCCCAGGTGATAATCCAGCCCGAAATTGAAATGTGTCTTCTCCTCATCCGGCTTCACGTAATAACTTACCTCTGCGTCGGCAAGAGCACCTTTTCCACTGACTTTCTCTCCCTCATCAACCCCGCTGAAGCTGAAATTCATCTCTTTCATCGAAGCGTTCATGTCGAACAGCGGCTCGCCCTTATCAAGCAGCTCATCCAGATTGGGGATAGTAGCATCTTTCCGGTACAGATTTACGAAGAATGTGGAAATACTCTTCTGGGTGAAACTCATCTCCCCTATGGAAAACTCCATATTCAAATCCCCGGGTTCCTGCTCTCCCTTGCCTATATCCGACAGATTGATCTTATATGTGAAATCTTTCATCACACTGTTAACCGACTGGTTATGTTCCATGAATTTTTCGGCAAACTCCCAGATGTCATCACCCTTGTATGTGAGCATGGGGGAAAGATTGTAATCTGTGAACTGCATCTTTCCTGCCCGGAAATCCAGGTCCATCTCGGGAGCACCCTCCTTCATGGTGCTGTCCGGCAGCTTCACCATATCAGCAAGGTCCCATTTGAAATGCATTCCCTTCATGTAGAGGCATTCCAGGTAATCTTCTTTCGGCTTATAGAGAAATGCTATTTCATCAATGGCAATAGGAACCTTCTGTTCCTTGATATTTTCACCAAGGGCGGTTTCCTTCAATATGGCGGTATCGAAGATCAATTCTGCATCTTCGAATATTACCCTGTGCCCGCCCTTTTCGCCTGTGGAGCTTATATTGTTTCCATCGACCCTGTATTCCAGGCCGAAGGGATTCTGATTCAGTGCCTCCAGCAGCTGCGGCCCGGCGGTCCCGTCTTCCTTGCCACATCCACCGGCCATCACAGCCACCGACAGTATCAACGCCAGCGAAATGTACAGAAATCCATTTCTTCTCATTCCTGCCTCCCTGTTCAATGAATGTTAAGCCAATTTTCCCTTTTCCGGGTGCAAAACTATCACCATTTGGATTACCTGTCAATGGAAGGTTGGAGCTAAAATCTTTTTTACTGATAAGAGGGATAGGCCCCCGATCAAAAAATAAGCACAACTGTTTCTATTAATTTACTGCGCTTGAGGTTTATCCCCGGAATCAGGTGCACTGCACCTGCCCTGTTCGAGAAGAGCTGTCTCTGTTACTTTTATTCTGGTCAGCAATTCGATTATCTTATTCAGCCTGGTGATTACCATATCGATTCTGTGGTTCATGCCATCCATCTTGCCCTTGATGCCGAATACCGCGAATGGGAGTATAATCCATAATACCGAAAGCAGCAGCCCGCCGACGATAATAACGAGCAGCAGAAGAGTAGAAATTCCTTCCATTTAGATGCCCCCTTAAAAAAATAAATGAATTTATACCATGAAGAGAGGATACCATAAAAACTGGTATATCGCCAAAGGAGCTGTAGACAATATGTAAGCATGGAAACAAGAGAGGAAGAGGATAATACAGTAATTACAATACCTCAATTTTGTCTGAGTTCCGGCTCAGCAATATTAATCTGAACATGCAAACCTTCGAAGTCTCAGAAGCGGAATTCGAATAAATTAAATAATCCCGGGATTGATAAAGAATAATAATTGCATAATTATTACGATACTGACAAATACCTTTTCAATCATTGGCCACTTGAGTGAACAAGCGGCAAATTCCATTCTATTTCTTAAACTGATTCTTCACATTACCCCAGGTTTTTTCAGAGGCGTTTACAGGGGGATTGTTACCGAAGGTGTTGCCATGACTGCTGCTCCATATGGATCCCGAGTACGTATCACGTCTAACTGAATAAAGATCACCGTTGCTTAAAACGACGTGCCATCTAGTATATCCATCGCTAGAAGCACCAGCACCAGTAACAGTTAATCCAACAACCGGGTAGCCAGGTTGGGGAATTGAGTGTAGCTCCCAAATATTACATAAATGCGTTCCATCAGCGTATATGTCGCCATTACTTAATACAACCGTACGATCGAACGGTTTGTACCCATCAATATAGTGATAACCTGCAATAGACAACCCCGTACTCTTCGCCTCAACACTCCGACTGCCGATATGGAAACCTACCAGCGCAGCGAGTGCAAGGCAGAGAACTGAAACCGAGAAATAAAAGAACCTTTTCATGGTAACCCTCTATCGTATTAATTGTAGCAGAATAAGATTTAAAAGGTTTAATATCCCCGCTCGATCAGCCTTGTATCTACTAATACTACTCTGGACTTATCATATCAGAGGACATTGCATTATTACAAGTGAACTGTCATTGGTTCTTCAGCCTGGCGGCGCCGCAAAACAGAGAGGGGCCAACTTCCGGGAAATTATGGGGATAATTCATAATAACTGGTGGGCGATACTAGACTTGAACTAGTGACCCCCTGCTTGTAAGGCAGGTGCTCTGACCAACTGAGCTAATCGCCCACTGAGATAGGATCTGTCATATAAGCGCGACCGGAACCAGAATGCAGTAGCCGAGGACCAGAAGTACCGGGGCCAGCGATTCAGACCCCTGCCCCAGAAATATATACCCGGCGACTATGGAGAGAAGCCCCGCGATCATTATGTACTTTTTGTGCTTTCTTATAATATCAATCATTCTGTTCCTGCTTGCATGCTGACGGACTGCCGTCATTTCACAATATTAAGCCCTCTTCCACTCTATAAATGATATTCAGAACGGAGCTAAAGTCAAGAAATCATTAACCCGGAGAAGCTTCATATATCCATACTCCCACGATGGTACCCGGTCATGTCCACGGTTACATAGAGAAAGCCTATCTCTCTGAATCTGCTGTCGAGCCTCTCTCGAACATCCTGGTCAAGAAGCTCGGGTATCTTTTCCGGGCTGACCTCTATCCTGGCGATATTGCCGTGGTGCCTCACCCGGCATAGCCCGAATCCGAGCGATCTCATGAAATCCTCCGCCTTCTCCACCATCTCAAGCTTTTCCCTGGTGATACTATCCCCGACCCTTATCCTGGTGGCAAGGCAGGTGTTATCGGGCCTGTCCCATGTGGAAAGCCCGATCTCCCTGGACAGCTCTCTTATCCTCTTCTTGCTGAGCCCCGCCTCCGCGAGGGGACTTGCCACGCCAAGTTCCCCGATCGCCTTCAGGCCGGGCCGGTGCTCATTGCCGTCTTCGGCGTTGGAGCCCTCCATTACCGCCTCGAAACCCCTCTCGTGCGCAAAACTGGTTATCCTGCCAAGGATATTCCGCTTGCAGAAATAACACCGGTCGGGAGGATTCTCCGCAAATTTCTCTATATCAATATAAGGTATAAACAGTATCTCATGGCTGGCTCCGAGCTCTTCAGCTACCCCGTGGGCCCCATCAACCTCTGCC
>WJIX01000149.1 GCA_014730075.1 bacterium
ATATCTGGTCAACCGTTATCATATCACTTTCCATTCCGGTATCGGTGATAGCGACTTTCAACCTGATGTACGGTGCTGACCTGACCCTGAATATCATGTCCCTGGGCGGCATCGCACTGGGAATAGGTATGCTGCTGGACAACTCCATTGTGGTGCTGGAGAATATAGCACGGCACCGGGAGGAGGGGAAAGGCGGGCTGGAAGCGGTACGCGAAGGCGCCAGCGAGGTGGGAGGGGCGGTTACAGCGTCTACCCTGACCACGGTGGCAGTCTTTCTTCCCCTGGTCTTCGTAAGGGGAATCTCCGGCCAGCTTTTCAGGGACCAGGCACTGACAGTAACCTTCGCCCTTATTATTTCTCTCTTTGTAGCACTTACCCTGATACCCATGCTGGCTTCATTCGCAGGGCGGAAGAAGGATGATGGACCGGCGAGAAGGGTCAGGGCTGAGCCAGGAACCAGGCTGGGGCGGTTCCTGCGCCGGGCGAGCCATTCAGTTTTTGTCTCGATTCCTGTTTATCTGGTTGCCGGGATCAGGAAAGTCTCCGGGTTTCTTGCCAGGGCGGCCCTCTTTCTTATCAGTCCCCTGATCAGGCTCTTCGACAGGGCATACAATCGGGCTGAAAGCAGGTACCGCCTGCTCCTCGGCTGGGCCATGAACCACCGGATTTCAGTGGTATTGCTTTCGGCTGCCATATTCATTATTACCATGCTTCTGGTTCCCCGGCTCGGTATGGAATTGATACCTCAGCTCTCCCAGGGAGAGTTCCGTGTGGAGGCAAAACTTCCTCCGGGAGCTCCCCTGGAGAGGACCGACCGTGTCCTGGCAAGGATACAGAGCGATTACCGTCCACCCGTGAAATCAGTATTTTCGGTGGCCGGTTCCGGTAACAGGATGGATGCCAACCCCGAGCATGGCGGTGAAAACTGGGGGGAGCTCAGCGTGAATCTGGAACCTGGTTCGGGCAGGGAGAAGGAAGAGATGGTGATGGACAGGCTGAGGGAAAAACTCAGGAATATCCCCGATCTTCAGTACAAATTCTACAGGCCCACCCTGTTCACCTTCAAGACCCCGGTGGAAGTGGAGGTCTCCGGGTACAATTTGCGAAGCCTCAGTAAGGTCAGTGGGCAGATAGCAGAGAATCTTGAAAGTTCGGCACGTTTTACCGATGTAAAGAATTCGATGAAGAGCGGCCATCCGGAGCTTCAGATCGTGTTCGACCGACGCCGGGCAGCTTCCCTGGGATTCGCGGTATACCAGATTGCCGACAGGGTTGTGGACCAGATAAGGGGTGATGTGGCAACCAGGTATCTTCGCAGGGACCGGAAGATAGATGTACTGGTCAGGGCCAGGGAAAATGAGCGAAATTCAGTGGAGAAGATAGGAAAACTGGTGGTCAATCCCGAGAGTGAGCGCCCGGTCACCCTGGACGCGGTCGCGGATATTATTATCGATACCGGCCCCGGCGAGATAAGAAGGGTAGACCAGGAGAGGGTCGCCCTGGTAACCGCAAATCTGGGTTATGGCGATCTGGCGGCCGCTGCGGATGAGATCAATGGAATCATCGAGAGTATTGCCATCCCTGAGGGAGTCACCGCCCGGGTCACCGGACAGAACCGGGAGATGACCACTTCATTCCGTTCCCTTCAATTCGCTCTGCTTCTGGCAATCTTTCTGGTATACCTGGTGATGGCCTCCCAGTTCGAATCTTTCCTTCACCCCTTCATCATTCTCTTTACCATCCCCCTGGCCCTGGTGGGAGTGGTTCTGGCCCTGTTCATCACAGGCTCTACCATAAGCGTGGTGGTCTTCATCGGTTTGATTCTGCTGGCCGGGATAGTGGTTAACAACGCCATAGTACTGATAGACCTGGTCAACAAGCTGAGGGAAAAGGGGATGGAGAAGAAGAAGGCGATCATGACCGGTGCGCGGCTGAGACTCCGGCCCATTATGATGACCATGCTCACTACCGCCCTGGGACTCCTGCCCCTGGCGGTTGGTGTGGGAGAGGGCGCGGAGGTGCGTGCTCCAATGGCTATTACCGTAATCGGAGGCCTGCTGGTATCAACCCTGCTGACCCTGGTGGTTATTCCAGTGGTCTATGACCTGCTGGACAGGAAGGTATATACCGCCCCGGAGAGCGAAGTGGCCGGAGAGCGGGAAGCGCGTTAAAATGAACCTGACCAAGGGCGCAATAAGAAAACCTGTCACCACCCTGATGATATTCGTCTGCTTCGTGGTTCTGGGGATAATTTCAGCCAGGATGCTGCCGCTGGAGTTTTTTCCCGACCTGGATGCCCCATTCATTTTCATTGATATTCCATACCCCGGATCCACTCCCCGGGAGGTAGAACGCCAGATTACGAGGCCGGCCGAGGAAGCCCTGGCCACCATAGGGGATGTCAAGAGGATGACCTCCCGGTCCGGTGAGAATGGGGCCTGGATACGCCTCAATTTCGACTGGGGGATAGACGCCAATCTCAAGGCACTGGAAGCCAAGGAAAAACTCGAAGGTGTCCGGCACCTCTTTCCCGAGGACCTGGAA
>WJIX01000150.1 GCA_014730075.1 bacterium
CATAATCGGGGACTGAATAACTTCCAATCAGGGGATTGAAAGGGTTGCCCCTGCTGTCCCGCAGCTCGAAATGCAGATGGGGGGCCCTGGTCCCCGAACTCCCGGTATAGGCAAGGATATCTCCCGCCCTGAATGAGTACTGTCCCCTGGGAAGGTGGATATCAGTCCAGGAGCTTCTGCTGGCCGTTCTCCTGGCATAGACCAGTGAATCCAAACGGAAGCTGAACCCGTACAAATGAGCGTAAACCGCTGTATTTCCATCACTCAACCTGAGATAGAGGGCTTTTCCGTAACCGTAGGGCTGCACCTTCACCCTCTCCACATACCCGTCATCCACGGCGTAGCAGGGAAGCCCCATCTGTCCGAACGAACGGATATCTATCCCGGCATGAACATGGCCTTCCCTGAATTCGAAAAATGTCGAACTCAACTTTCTCTTTCCGGGCATTGGCCAGAGATACCCTTCCCCGGCGGCCTCACCTGATATAATGACCCCCATCAGAATTAATATCAGCTTATAAAAGTATACTCTCATAAGAAGGAAAATTATCACCTCTGATATTAAAATGTCAAACACTCTTAAAAAATTTGCACAAGCTGTTAATATTTGCTAATTTTAATAGTCTAATTGTGACAGAAACAGTTAATTCGGAAATGAGGATAATAATATTATGCTGAAGCTGCTCAGGACCAAGACAAAAGTAATTCTTTGGGTCGTTATCATAGCGTTCGTAGGTACCATCTTCTTCGCCTGGGGCGCCAACTACTTCGGAGGAGGAGGTTCGTCCAACACGGACAGCCGCAGAAATGATATAGTGGGGACTGTAAACGGGGTTGAAATCCCGGCTTCAACATACAGCAGGAACCTGACCCAGCTTTACAGTCAGATGAGGGAATACCGTGGAGAGGAGTATACCCCCGGCATCATGGAGCGGTACAGGCTGGAGGACCAGGCATGGGAGATGACGGTAAATAATATTCTGACCAGGCAGAAGATAGAGCAGCTGGGGATAACCACTACCTCTCAGGAACTGGTCGATTTCATCAGGAAGAATCCCCATCCTTCACTCCGGGAGATATTCACTGACGAGGAGGGGAATTTCGATTACCAGCAGTATCTCAACGCGCTTGCGGACCCGAACAGGGACTGGATAGAACTGGAGAACTGGGCCCGTTCGGAACTGCCCAGATATAAGCTTGAATCAATGCTGGCAGCAAAGCTCACCGTTCCGGAGAGAGAAGTCCTGGAGATGTACAAGGACTCTCAGGTAGAGGTCAAATGCAGATACGTGGTCATACCGGTTGAAATGGAAGACCCCCCCTACCAGCCCGGAGAAGAAGAGCTGATGGCAAAATATGAAGAGATGAAAGATGACCTCATGGAGGGTGAGAAGAGGGTAATCAGCTACGTTAAGCTGGATTACCAACCCACGGCCAGGGATTTCAGGGAAGTAAGGTACAGCCTCCAGGAGGTGAGAAGGGAAATCGAGCGGGGTGAAAGCGATTTCACCGAAGCGGCAAAGATATATTCAGAGGATAAGATTACCGCAGACAAGGGTGGAAACCTGGGCTTCTTCTCCAGGGGGGAGATGCCGGAAGAGCTCGAGGAAACCGCCTTCTCGCTTCAGCCCGGGGAGATAAGTGAACCGGTAAAGACAGACCGTGGCTATCACCTCATCAGGGTGGAAGAAAAGGACCAGGACCGTGTGAATGCCAGCCATATACTGATGAAAGTCACCCCCGGCTATGAAACCCGGGATTCGATCAGGACCATGGTCACCGGCCTGATAGATAACATCAAGAGCAGCAGTTTTGAGGATGCCGCCTCAGACGCAGGGCTGGAAATACACCAGAGTGAACCGTTTACCGAAGGCGGGATTATACAGGGGATCGGGCTGGCCCCCTCCATCTCGGACTTTGCCTTCAGTTTCGACAGGGGTGACGTCAGCTCCGCCATGCAGATAGATGATCTGATCTACTTCGTCAAGATCGAGCGGGTGATACCTGAGCAGGCAAAGCCGTTCGAAGAGGCAATAGATATGCTGGTTCGACTGGTAAGGGAAGAACGGGCTGAACAGAAAGCAAGGGAAAAGGCAGCCGATATCAGAAAGGAATCGTTCGTATCCAGCCTCCAGTCTGCGGCCGAGGAGCACAACCTGGTGATGAAGAGTACCGGATTTTTCAAGAAGAACGAGCCTGTGGACGGATTTCCTGCCAGTTCAATATTTGTCAAGGCTGCTCACATCCTTCCGCCGCGAAGCATAAGCAGCCCGATACGGGGAGATGGGGAGTTCTATCTCATTACCGTCCTGGAAAAAACAGAACCGGAAATGGAGAACTACGGAGAGAAGCGGGACAGCATAGCCAACCGTTTGAGGAGATTCAAATCGCAGGAAGTGATTTCAGATTGGTTCAATGAGCTGAAGAAAGAGGCCGATATAGTCGACCTCAGGAATGAGCCGATCAGTTAGTGGCGCGGAATGCGATTCTCTAACCCTGCTTCTGGTCATCTTCTGATATTTCATCGTCAGATGATTCAATCTCATTATGTATATCGCTGGACGCCTTCTTGAATTTCTGGATAGCCTTCCCTATCGATTCAGCCACCCTGGGAAGCCTCTTAGGCCCGAAAAACAGCAGAATCAGGGCAAATACCAGTAGCAACTCGCCCCACCCCGGCATCCCAATGATAAGGAAACGGGGAAGAGAGCAAAATGACGGAATATCGAAAAACATTACTTACCTCTCTAACAGTAGAATCTCAATAGAAATGCAACAACTATTATGCCAAGTATGCTGACCAGGTTCACTTTCAGGGAGAATCCAAAGGTAAAGGTAAAGAC
>WJIX01000151.1 GCA_014730075.1 bacterium
CGAGCGACGCTGAGACCCCGACACAGGAGATTCCCCCAAGCAGGTCGTTGATCAGCCGGTGATGAAAGAGGGAGCCTCTATAGAGGTCCAGAGATCCTGGAAGCAGTTCATTATCAACCGCCGCGGTGCAGTTACCGAAAATATTCAATTTCGATTCACAGTCCATCCTCCTGTTCATCACCAGAGGAACAAGCTGCTGGGGAAGGTGAACAAAGAGATAATGCCCCCCGGAGTCGAGAGGAAAATAATAGTTTCTGTTGTAATTATAGAATGTCCTGTTAATGGTGGCGCTGAGCTCGCGGGACCAATCCAGATATCCCAGCGCCCTGGTATTCATACCTATCCTCGAGGCGATCAGGTAGAGAGTGTATATTTCTATATTGGCCAGTCCGTTCAGGTATGGAGACAGATATATCTCAGCCCCCTCAGCATCTCCGGCAGTACCGGTCAGCAGCCCGGACCTGGTGGTCCTGGATGAGCTGAATCTTTCTATTACATGGGGAACGATCTTCGGAAAGAACCTCTCCAGCATCCCGGTATCGTGCTGCATCAGGTAATATGAGACCAGTGCCAGGCAGGGGGTATCTCTCATTGGGTAAAGGGGGTGGGAGGCTGGGAGCTGATCCAGGGACCTTCCGCTCTGAAGAAAGGAGATTATCTGCTGCCTGAGCATATTCTCTTTAATCAGGAGGTCCGCTTCCTCTCCGGCGGCTGTGGGGAGTGAAATAAATAAAAATATAGTCAAAAGCAGGGAAATATGTTTTAAACTTCTATACATGGTAATTCTCTTATACAATTGCATTTATTGCCAATCATGGTAATTAATGCATTGTGTATGCCATTTTTTCATGTTTTCGGGAGAAAAAGGAGGATTAATGATCTATCAGCAGGTTAAGTTGGAAAAAAAGGATAAACTCGCCGAAGTTACCATAAACAGGCCGGATAAGCTCAACACCCTGAATATCCAGACCGTAATAGAGATGATTAATATATTCGAGGATCTGCGGGATGATGACAATATAAGGGTGGTTACCCTGACCGGTGCCGGCGAGAAGGCGTTCGCCGCAGGGGCGGATATCGAGGAACTTAAGGGGCTGGATATGCAGGGGGGGAAGGCTTTTTCAGAGAGAGGTAACAGGATGTGCAACCTGATTGAAAATCTGGGGAAGCCGGTAATAGCTGTAGTTAACGGTTTTGCCCTGGGAGGGGGATGCGAACTGGCTATGGCCTGCACCCTCCGGATTGCCTCTGAAAAGGCAAAAATGGGACAGCCTGAGGTAAATCTGGGTACCATACCCGGTTATGGTGGAACTCAGCGGCTTTCCAGGCTGCTGCCACGAGGTGTGGCAATGGAGCTTCTGATTACCGGCAGGGTGATAGGGGCAGATGAAGCTCTGAGGCTGGGCCTGGTAAACAGGGTGGCCCCCGCCGGCGCTCTGGAGGAGGAAGTGACCAGGATGGTCGAGCTGCTGCTCTCAAAGCCGCCTTTCGCAGTCAAAGGATGCATTGAAGCGGTAAACAGGGGAGCTGAGGTCTCTTTCCGAGAAGGATGCCGTATCGAAGAGGACCTCTTCGGGATGACCTGCGGTACAGAGGATATGAAAGAGGGAATGAGCGCTTTTCTTGAGAAGAGAGATGCTGAATTCACCGGCAGATAGGAAGAGTCTCCGCTGGCGTCTCTCTTGCATTGATTTGCATTGATGATTGCGTTTTTTATCGTCAGATATTATTGTAAGGGATAACATGAGGTATCTTTTGTTTGTAGTGCAAGAGGAAGTGTATGAAATATAAGATTTTGAAAGTTTCGTTATAATGCGAGAGTGGCGGAACTGGCAGACGCGCTGGATTTAGGATCCAGTGAGTTATCTCGTGGGGGTTCAAATCCCCCCTCTCGCACCAGAAAAAAGAGACCGGCAAAAGGAAGAAATATCAGGTTAAATCACATTGAGGAATGAGTATGAATGAAGACCAGATAAGAGTAAGCGTTAAAAAAGAGGAAAATTGCAGGAGAGTACTCTCTGTGGAAGTTGAGAGGGAGAAATATGACAGCGAGAGGGAAAGGGTGGTGAAATCATTCTCCAGGGAGGTGGAACTCCCGGGATTCAGAAAGGGAAAGGTCCCTGCCGAGATAGTAAGTGAGAGATTCCCCGAGGAGATCCGGGCTGAGACCCTGAAGACACTGCTCCCTCAGGCTTACTCATGGGCGGTTAGCTCTGAAAAGCTGCAGCCGATAGGAGACCCCACGTTCAAGGATATAGAGGATCAGGAAGGCCAGCCACTTGCATTCAACGTGGAGCTGGAGGTGGCCCCCGAGGTGGAAATAGAAGATTACACCCAGGTAGATATTCCTTTGCAGCAGGTAGAGATAGAAGATGAAGAGGTCGAACAGGTTCTCAAGAACATGCAGGACCGCTTCGCGGATTACAGCGAAGTCGAAAGGGGCGGCGTCAGCGGTGACCTGGTGGAGATAGATTACGTGATGATGGATGAAAATGGGGAGGAAATAGAGGAGAGAAGGGTCGAAGACTACCCGGTTCAGCTTGGTACCGGGCAGATACTTCCGGATATTGAAGAGGGTATTGTGGGCCTGGAGCCGGGAATAACCAGAGAAATCGAGGTTGAATACCCAGAAAACTATAAACCTGAGGAGTTTGCCGGCCGAAAGATAAAATACAAGTGCAAGGTAAAGAAGGTAAAGGAGAAACAGCTTCAGCCCCTGGATGATGAATTCGCTTCAAAGGTTGACAGCAAGTTCAGCAACATGAATGAATTAAAGGAGGATATCAGGAAGAGGCTTCTGGAGGAGAAGAGCAGCCAGGAGGAAAGGAAGAGAAGGGAACAGGCAGTGGACAGGCTTATAGAGACCAATCCTTTTGATATCCCCCGTTCCATGGTGGAAAGTTACAAGGATATCCTGAAGCAGAATGCCAGGAAGAGAGGCCAGTCAGTAGAGGGCGAAGAGATCGAGAAGGAACTGGATGATTTTTCCCTGAGAAGCATCAGGCGTTACTACATTATTGATTACATTGCCAACCGGGAAGATGTTGAGGTCAGCGACCGGGATATAGAAGAGGAAATCTCCACTCTGACTGCCGAAAGGCCGGAATCGGAAGAGGATATGCAGGAAATCTTCAAGAAGGGGAGCGAGGCTTACAAGAACCTCAAGGCGAAGATCTTCGAGGATAAGGTATTCGATATTATTCTCGAGGATAAGGAAAAATAAAGGAGCTTACAGATGAGTGATGAAATCAGGAATATTCCCATCCCTTATGTTATCGAGACCAAGGGTCGAGAGGAAAGAGCTTATGATATCTATTCCAGGCTTCTGAAGGACAGGATTGTCTTCATCGGACAGCCGGTGGAGGACAACATGTCAAATTCCATTATCGCCCAGCTTCTATTCCTGGAGGCGGAGGATCCTGAAAGGGATATTTTCGCCTATATCAACTGCCCCGGTGGAGTAGTCTCTGCCGGCCTTGCCATATACGATACCATGCAGTACATTTCCTGCGATATTGCTACCATCTGCATGGGTCAGGCAGCCAGCATGGGGGCGGTTCTGCTGGCAGCGGGAACAGCCGGTAAACGTTCGGCTCTTCCCCATGCCAGGGTAATGATCCACCAGCCCTCCGGGGGATCCCAGGGACAGGCTTCACAGATTGAAATCTACACCAGGGAGATACTGAGACTTAAGGAAAGGCTCAACCATATACTTGCGGAACACACCGGACAGAAACTGAAAAAGGTAGAAAAGGACACGGACAGAGACTTTTTTATGAGCGCCAAGGAAGCGATGGAATACGGAGTTATCGACAAGGTGCTCTCCAATAAAAAGGAAAAATAATAGAACTTAATGATATCAAACTGGTATAATATCAGTAGGACGTATTACAAAAGGAGGGTGGTTACCGGTGAAGAAAGATGAAAAGATGCCAAGCTCGATCAAGTGTTCCTTCTGTGGGCGGGGCCAGAATGAGATAGCGAAGCTCGTTTCCGGTCCTTCCGTTTATATATGCAACGAGTGTATACGGCTGTGCAACGATATACTCGAAGAGGAAATGGTGGAGTCGGTTTTCCATGACCACGGTCATTTTCCAAACCCTGAAGAGATAAAAAAGAACCTGGACTCTTATGTTATTGGCCAGCACGAAGCAAAGAAGGCCCTTGCGGTAGCTGTTTATAACCATTACAAGAGAATACAGCACGAAAAAGCCACCGACGACGTAGAGATCGAAAAGAGCAATATTCTGATGATTGGCCCGCCCGGAGTGGGTAAGACCCTGCTGGCGCAGACGCTGGCCAGGTTTCTGAAGGTCCCATTTGCTATCGCGGATGCCACCAGTCTTACTGAAGCCGGGTATGTAGGTGAGGATGTGGAGAATATTCTGGTCCGGTTGCTGCAGAGCGCAGATTACAACCTGATGACCTCCGAGAGAGGGATTATCTACGTGGATGAATTGGACAAGATAGCCAGAAAGAGCGAAAACCCGTCCATAACCAGGGATGTATCAGGTGAGGGAGTCCAGCAGGCCCTTCTGAAGCTCCTGGAGGGGACTGTTGCGAATGTTCCTCCCCAGGGTGGCAGGAAGCATCCTCAGCAGAAGTTCGTTGAGATTGATACCAAGAAAATACTGTTTGTCTGCGGAGGTGCATTCCAGGGCCTGGAGGAGATAGTGGAGAGGAGAATCGGCAGAAAGGTAGTGGGGTTCGGGGCCCAGCGCGGGCCTGATTACAAGAAACAGATAAACGAGATAATGACGCATGTTCAGCCCGAAGACCTCATTAAATTCGGTATCATACCGGAGCTGGTCGGTCGGCTACCTATCATAACCACCCTCAGGGACCTGGATAAGGATTCTCTGATCGATATCATGCTCGAGCCCAGAAACGCACTGGTAAAACAGTACCAGAAGCTCTTCGAGATGGAAAACGCCGAACTTGAATTCACCGAAGAAGCCCTCGACTCAATCGCGGAGCTCACCATCAAGAGAAAGACAGGGGCCAGGGGGCTCAGGGCAATTATCGAGGATATCATGCTCCAGATCATGTTCGACCTGCCCTCGCGTGATAATGTCAAGAAAGTGCTTATCACCAGGGATGCGGTGGAAAAGAAGGGTGAGCCGGAGATAACACTTGCGGAGGACAGCAAGAAGAGAGCATAATAACCTGTCGCAGTAAATTAGTCCTGTTTCCTTGAAGATAATAGAGATAGCAGTATGGGCGATGAGATAGAAAGATTTCTGGACAACCCGGACAATGAATTCCCGGTGGTACCTCTGAGGGATGTTGTGATATTTCCCTCCATGGCCACCGCTATCCTGGTGGGGCGCCAGCCCTCCATCAACGCCGTGGAGCAGGCAATAGAAACTAACAAGCTCCTGCTGGTTATAACTCAGCGTGATCCACTGGTGGACGACCCTGAATATGAAGACCTCTATGAAGTGGGGACCGTAGTCAGGATTGGAGTTTTCTTCCGCCTGCCAGATGGGACCATCAAGGTTATGCTGGAAGGGCTCAACCGAGGTATGGTCAGCAATTTCATAGAGAAAGATAACTACCTGGCAGCTTCAGTGCAGCCTATCAGTGAGGTCGAAGAGGAGTCAAAGGAACTGAAAGCCCTTTACCGAAAAGTGGAGAACCTGTTCACCGATTATATCAAGATGAGCGACCGGATACCGAATGAGGTAATCTTCGCCCTCAAGACCGTGGAGGATACGGCAACCCTGAGTGATACCATATCCAGCCATCTTATGATAGACAATGAAAAGAAACAGATGCTCCTGGGGATGGGGAATGTCAACGAACGGCTGATGATGCTCAATCAGATACTCCAGGAGGAGCTTGAAATGCTCCAGCTGGAGAAGGGTATAGATGAAAAGGTAAACGAGAGAGTAAAGAAGAGCCAGAAAGAACTCTTTCTCCACGAGAAGATGAAGGTAATAAAGAGTGAGCTTGGGGACAAGGAAGGGTACAGCGAATTTGAGGAAATGGAGAAGAAAATCCTTGAGGCCGAGATGAGCGAAGAGGGCGAGAAGATAGCCCTCAAGGAGCTGGAACGGCTGAAGCTGATGTCCCCGATGACCCCTGAGGCAACGGTGGTAAGAAATTACATAGATACCATAACCTCGCTTCCCTGGAACAGGAGGACCGAGGATAACCTGGAGATAAAGAAAGTAAAGAAAAAACTGGACGCGGACCATTATGGTCTGAAGCATGTAAAGGAGCGGATCCTTGAATTTCTCTCGGTGGTTAAGCTCACCAGAGAGGTAAAGGGAACCATTCTCTGTTTCGTGGGGCCGCCCGGTGTGGGCAAAACCTCCCTGGGGAAATCTATTGCGAACGCGGTAGGCAGAAAGTTTGTCCGCCTCTCACTGGGAGGGACCAGGGATGAAGCGGAGATAAGAGGCCACCGGAGAACATATATCGGTTCCAGGCCCGGACGAATTATTCAGATGCTCAGAAAAACCGAGACAAAGAATCCGGTAATCATGCTGGATGAAGTGGATAAGCTGAGCGCGGATTTCAGGGGAGACCCTGCGTCCGCGCTCCTGGAAGTACTGGACCCTGAGCAGAACGAGAACTTCACCGATAATTATCTTGAAGTGGAGTTTGATGTCAGCGAGGTTATGTTCATTACTACGGCCAACGTTCTGCACACAATTCCTCCGGCGCTTCGCGACAGGATGGAAATAATAAGGCTTCCCGGCTACCTGGAGCATGAAAAGATCGAGATTGGAAAGAAATTCCTGCTCAGGAAGCAGAGAGAGAAGAACGGTATCAGCGGCAGGCAGATGAAGATTACCCATGCCGCCATCAGGGATATCATCAGGTATTATACCAGAGAGAGCGGGGTGAGGGAGCTTGAGAGGAAGATCGCCGAGATATGCCGCAAGGTGGCCAGAAAGATTGCGGAAGGCGACAGCCCCGGAACGATCAAGGTTAAGAAGAGCAACCTGGCAGATTACCTTGGAGTGCCCAAGTACCAGGAGAGCGAGATAGATCAGGACCTTACCGTTGGACTGGCAACAGGCCTGGCCTGGACGGAGTCAGGGGGCGAAATTCTTAATATCGGCGTAACCCTGATGCCCGGAAAGGGAGAGCTGATACTTACCGGCCAGCTGGGTGAGGTTATGCAGGAATCTGCCAAGATAGCGCTCAGCTATGCCCGGAACAAGGCCAGGCTCCTCGAGCTTGGTAATGATTTCTTCTCATCCGTGGACCTGCATGTTCACGTACCTGCCGGAGCGATACCCAAGGACGGGCCCAGCGCGGGTGTATCTATGGCCACCGCGATGATATCAGCATTCTTTGATATCCCGGTAAAGCGGAGGGTTGCCATGACCGGTGAAATAACCTTGCGTGGAAAGGTTCTGCCGGTGGGTGGAATAAAGGAGAAATCGGTGGCGGCGCTAAGGGCAGGAGTCAGGAAACTCCTTCTCCCCCGGGGGAATGAGAAGAATATAACCGAGCTCCCGGAAGAGGTTAAGGAAAATATAGAGATAGTGGTGGTAAGTAATATAGAGGAGGTCCTCAGTGCCGCGCTATCCAGGGACCTCTCATACGGAATCAGAAAAAGAAGGAAGATAGGGGGGCTGTTCGACAGCAACAGTCCTAAATCAGCCAATTGACGGCAGCTTTTCCCCTGAAAAAGAAGTAACTTCATGAATGATGAGAGAAAAGCCGTGGTGCTGACACCGGGTCCGGTCCACCTTCACAGCTCAGTGCTTGAAGCGGTTGAGCCACTGCACCATAGAACGGGCAGATTCAGGGAAATGGTAAAGGATGTGGAGCACTCCCTTCAGGAGCTGCTCGGGACCGCTAATCCGGTTTACATGGTCACTTCTTCCGGGACCGGGGTTATGGAGGCGGCTATCGCGAATGTTACCTCGCCGGGAACCAGAGTTCTGGTAATTGCGGGGGGGAAATTCGGAATGCGGTGGGAGGAGCTTGGCAGAGTCTACCGCTGCACGGTGGAAACTGTCAGCTTCAGGCCGGGAGCTCATTTCGATATAGAGGTTATCATGGATAGGGTGAGGAGTTTCAGACCGGAGGTTATAGCGGTTACTCACGTGGAATCTTCCACCGGAACACTCTTTCCTTTAAAGGAATTTGCGGATGCGCTGCCCCGGGAGAAACCTCTTCTGGTGGTTGACGCCATTGCTTCGCTGGGAGTGGAGGACCTGGAGATGGATCGCTGGGGTATAGACCTTGTCATATCTGCCGGGCAGAAGGCGCTGGCGGCACCCCCGGGTATCAGTTTCATCTGCATGAATCAGAAAGCCAGGGAGAGGTCGGAAGACTGCGGCAGGCCTCTTTACTACTTCTCGGCCGGCAGGTATGAAGCTGGATGTGAAAAGGGTGATACTCCCTTTACTC
>WJIX01000152.1 GCA_014730075.1 bacterium
CTGGGTGATAGCTAACCTGGGCCACCTGACCGGCGAACACGCTCCCGGCCATACTGATCCGGAGGAAACACTGAGGGTAGCGCACCATCTTCTTCTCTCTCATGGATGGGCGGTTCGGGAGTTACGGTCTGAAGTAAGAGGGGCAAGAGCGGGGATAGTGGTGAATATCGTTCCTCCGCGCCCGGCAACGGAAAGCCCTGAGGATCTGGACGCGGCCAGGCGTTTTGACGGTTCATTCACCCGCTGGTACCTCGATCCGATATACCGGGGGAGTTATCCCCCAGATGCTGTCTCCGACAGAATAAAAGATGGCCACTTTAAAAATACCGAAATCTCTTTTGTGCTCGATGGCGATATGGAGGCGATCTGCACTGAGATAGATTTTCTGGGAATAAATTATTACAACCCGGTTACCGTGAGATCGGGGCCGGGAGGAAAACCTGAGCTGGTCAGGACGGTTCCGGAAGATCAGCTTACCGAGATGGGCTGGGAGGTATGCCCCGAGGCGCTGTATGAAGTGCTGGTCAGGGTGCAGAACGATTATAATCCTGAGCAGCTCTTTATTACAGAGAACGGAGCGGCTTTTCCGGATGATCCTGATAACAATGGCCGTGTCCATGACATAAGGCGAGTCGATTATTTCCGGGAGCATCTGAAACAGGGGCATCGGGCGATTGCGGACGGGGTGAAATTGGCCGGATATTTTGCCTGGTCTCTTATGGATAATTTTGAATGGGCTCATGGATATACAAAGAGGTTTGGTCTTTTCCGGGTTGAATTTGATTCCCAAAAACGTTATCCAAAAGATAGCGCATATTACTTTCGGAATACAGTTCAGAATAACGCAGTTCAAATATAGATACAGGTATGTAATGAAGGAGGAGAATATGAAATCGGCAAAAACGAACCTGCTTGGCAGGATAGCGGCTGTGATCTGCATGGTACTGCTGCTCAGCCCGGTGGTGCTCGAAGCCGCAGGCTCCGGCAAGGCCAGGGTGGTGAAGGATATGGAGGGTGTCAGGCTCCAGGTGGATGGAGAAGATTTCATGGTCTTTGGGATGAACTGGGATTACTTCCCCATTGGAACCAATTATCTCTTCAGTATCTGGGAGAAACCCGACGAATTCATAATAGAAGCGCTGGACCGTGAAATGCCGCTTCTGAAGGAGATGGGCGTCAATGTCATCCGCCAGTACGTGGGTATACCTCCAAGATGGGTTGAATATATCTACGAAAAATATGGAATATACACCATAGTCAACCATCCGGTGGGCAGGTATGGGTATACCCTGGGCGGGGTATGGATTCCATCGGTGGACTACTCTGACGGACGTTTCCGGGAAGCGGTTAAGGAAGAGATACTCCAGATGGCAGAGCAGTTCAGGGGAGTGCCCGGGATGCTGATGTATCTTCTGGGGAACGAGAATAACTATGGACTGCACTGGACTTCTGTTGAGGCGGAAGCTCTCCCCGAGGGAGAAAGAGATGATGCCAGGGCCGGGTATCTCTATTCCCTTTACCAGGAGATCATTGATGAGATCAAGAACCGTGAGCCCGACAGGCTGGTTGGGATTGTCAACGGGGACCTTCAGTATCTCGATATTATTGCCCAGGAGTGCAGCTCCCTTGACGTTTTCGGCACCAATGTCTACCGGGGAATCTCGGCGCGGGACCTGTTTGCCAGGGTGAAGAAAGAGCTGGGAGTCCCGGTTATGTTCACCGAGTTCGGAGCTGATGCCTGGAATGAGAAGGAGATGAGAGAAGACCAGGTAATGCAGGCCAAGTATCTAAAGGGCCAGTGGAAAGAGATCTACCAGATGTCCAGCGGAAAGGGGCGGGTGGGTAACGCCATTGGGGGACTTATCTTTCAATGGACCGATGGCTGGTGGAAATTCGGGCAGGACAGCCGGCTGGATATACATGATACCAACGCCAGCTGGCCGAACGACGCATATCCTGAAGATTATGTTGAAGGCGCGAATAATATGAATGAGGAGTGGTGGGGTATTGCCGCCAAGGGACCGACCGATAAGCGAGGGTTGTATGAGGTCTACCCCAGGGCAGCTTACTATGTCCTGAAAAAGGCCTTCACTCTCGATCCTTACGCTCGGGGTACCGATCTGGCAAAAATCGAAAAACACTTTGATTCGGTAAATATCAGATGGATGGCTGTAGAGGCTAGAAGCGACAAGGCGGCTCTTCTGGCGGAAGAACATGATATGGTGCAGCTCTCCAATGTGAGGGTAGAATACGAAACATATAATACCGGGGGGGAGAGGATCAGCACTCCGGAGAGAGCTGCGTCCTCAGCTTCCGACTATCCCGCCTTTCAGGGTTTTGATCATATGCAGTCAGCATTTGTGGAATTCAGGGGTCAGCCCAGCGCGGCGGTAACGGGAGAGCTTTCGGTAAATATTCTCGGCAATGTCCCTGTAAATCCGATCGATGAGATATTCTACGAAAACAGGGGGCGCCCCGTACAGGTAAAGGACGCGGATGGTGAAAACCTGGAGGTTTTAGATCTTCAAAGAGTAAAGATATATAAAGGTACTGTTTCATGGGACAGCAGCTGGTTCCGTCTTGACGGTTTTTACCGCGAGGGGCATCTTCACTGGCAGCATGAAGGAGATTTCTTCGGCCTTTACCGGGATGCCTATTACGGCGAAAACATTGATATCTATAACGGAGAGGCCCCGGTGGGGATGGAGCTGACCGGGAAAAGGGATTTGAGCGGCTGGAAGCTCGCTTTCGGACCGCAGCTCTGGTGGGGAGCCAACCCGGCGGTATTAATAAAATACAGGAGGGATGTGGGGCCTTTTGAGATGACCTCAATCTACCAGGAGGACCTTACCAGGCAGTCCTCTATTACCAGCTCTTACGCAATACCCCTTCCTGAAACCCGGAAGTTTACAGTTGCTGTCAAGGCCAGCAGGGGATCAGCTGTCCTTGAATTGGGCGGGATAGTATCCGGTTCGCCCAGGATAGATGAGACCTTCCAGGTGGTGGAGGGGTCAGGAGATAATATGCGGGTTCTCCAGGACAGAGTGGAGGATTCCGATATATTTGGAGCCAAGGCGAAGCTCACTATTGAGAAAGGACGCTGGCACTGGTATGCCCAGGCCGCTTACATGGGGCTGGTAGCTGAGGCGGGCCCCACCAAGAAAATTACTTTTACAGATTGGAATCTCAAAGACTCAGGTTCAGGCAACCAGGTAAACGCCATGACCGGAGTGGCGGTGAACCTGGGCAGTATACAGATAGCTCCCAATTTCCTGTGGCAGAAACCGCTGGTAGACCCGGTGCCGGCTGATGCTCCTGCTCCGGGCAGGCCGAGAAACATACTTGATGATCCGTTTTCAGTCAGGGCCAACCGGGAAACTTATGGGGCTGAACTGATGCTGAACTTTGATCCAACTCCAGGATCATGGATGTGGTCATGGGATAATGACCTCAGAGAGGACGCCAGGTTTGCGGCCAGCCTGGGATATGTTTTCAGACACTACCCCACCAC
>WJIX01000153.1 GCA_014730075.1 bacterium
CATATTCCCCCCCCATTCGTTCCCAGCCAGAGTACCCCCCGGCTATCCAGAAAAACCACTCTTACCACGTCGTTGCTGAGGCTGAATGGATCGGCCGGGTCGTTAATAAAATGCCTGAACCGGCCCTGATTCCTGTCGAACCTGTTTAATCCGCCACCGTGGGTGCCGATCCATAGTGACCCGGTTTCATCCTCCAGAATGGACCACACAATATTATGGCTGAGGCAATTCGGATCATCGGTCCTGGCCCTGTAATGTACGAATGCCTTCCTCTTGGTATCGAACTTGTTAATCCCTCCTCCATAGGTACCCAGCCATACCACCCCGGTACGGTCCTCGAATATGGCGAAAATCTCATCATAACTGAGGCTGTACGGATTATTCGGATCATTGACATGATGCCTGAACTCCATCGTCTTCCGGTCCAGCATCTCCAGCCCGCCGCCGTTGGTGCCAATCCAGAGAGAGCCGGTATGGTCTTCGAATATGGAGAAAACGGCATTATTGCTGAGACTGGACGGGTCATCAGGGTTATGCATGAAACGGGTGAATCCCCCGGTATCCCTGTTGAACAGGTTCAGCCCCCCGGCGGCTGTTCCAAGCCATACATTGTCAGATAGATCAACGAAAATCGCCAGCA
The DNA here is from genome assembly GCA_014730075.1 of bacterium. Taxonomy (GTDB): domain Bacteria; phylum Krumholzibacteriota; class Krumholzibacteriia; order Krumholzibacteriales; family WJIX01; genus WJIX01. The sequence continues at coordinate 641 of WJIX01000153.1, forward strand.
CTGAATTGTCGCTTATCCCGTCGGAGGAGTTTGGATCGAACAGAAAATTCGTGAAGGTCCCTTCCCTGATATTCAAACGGCTGACCCCTCCCTGTGTTCCGATCCACAGGAATCCATTCTCCACACTCAGTGCGTTTATGGTATTGTCGCACAGGGAAAGTGGATCATCCGGATCATGGTAGTATCTGATAAAATTCCCGCTATCCCTGTCCAGGCGGTTAAGCCCGTTCCTGGTACCAACCCATATATCTCCGCTGCCGTCCTGGCATACCGCCCTTACCATATTGTTGCTCAGGGCCGCAGTATCCGAAGGATCGTACCTGAAATGAAGAAATTCCCCGGTGCGGGGATCTAGACGGTCCAGCCCACCCATAAAGGTGCCTATCCATATATACCCTTCAGTGTCAGCCCAGAGCGAAAGTATTGTATTAGCGCTGAGGCTACTCTGATCATCCGGGTCGTGCCTGACCACGCCGAATTTATAACCGTCATACTTGTTCAGCCCGTCCTCCGTGCCGAACCACATGAATCCGTCATCATCCTGGGTAATGCATGTAACTATGCTCTGGGAAAGCCCCTCTTCTATGGAAAGCTGCTCGAACCTAATCTCCTCGGAACAGATGCCGCTTGAAATCAACGGCTGCGCTATGAAAGCAAGAATAAGCACTGCCTGGATTACCACCCGGTCTACGGATCGATACCGGCAAGATAAAAGGTTTAAAATAATCACAGCTTCCTCTTTGTCGGCGGCAGGCCGGTCCGGCCGCATGCTTAAGCTTTAAGCTGGAATAACCGGTGTTTATTATTTCAGATGCCTCACCCTTATTATACGCTTATAATATAATAACTGCACCAATCGGGATGCCGAAAAAAATATTTTTAATCAACTGAATATAATACGCTTCCTGCCGCCGCCAGGTTTCGCTCCGGGAATTATGGGGAGCCTTCCCTGCACTCCTGATCTTCCATCATGATATAATCCACCTGCATCTCCCTGCCGGTGATTATCTCGATATCGCTGCTGCCGCAGGAGGGACAGGTCATGGAGAACTGCCCCGGGGTATACTCTCTTCCGCACCCGGTGCAGTGGAGTTTCAGGGGGACCCTCTGAATCTCCAGCTTTCCCTCTTCGGCTACAGTGCCCCTGGAAATGATATCAAAAGCGAATCTGAGAGAGTCCAGGTTGACCCCTGCCATTGCCCCTATCTTCAGGTGAATGGAACTGACCTTCCCCCCACCCTGCTGTTCCGCCGCCCTGCTTACCACCGACATCACGTTCTGCATCAGAGAGACTTCATGCATCTTTTCTCTTTCTCCTGTCCAGTCCAACCGAGATCCTGGTGAAATCCTCCCCGGTAAGCATTCCGGCAATCTCATCCACCAGCGGCGGAATCACCTTCTCCACCGCTTCCAGGCACCCCTCCCCGAGGGTAAGAAGATCCTCACCCTGAACCGCGAAAATGATTACCTCTTCGGGCATATCGAAACCGAGCCGCTCACCCAGGGCTACCGCGGTCCCCAGATCTATGTCGTGACAGGAAGCCAGCCGAGGTGTTATGCGGATGTCGTCGTTGCTGAGCCTGAACACCGTACCCGGCTCCTCCCCCTCCAGATTTATTGCGTCGATTATTACCGCACGCTGATAATCCTTCATCATCTCCATCAGGTCCAGACCTGCCAGCTCCGCCTCCAACACACTGAATGAACCGTTCAGTCGGCGTCTCAGCCGCCGGGCCACGTAAACACCCACTCCGTCATCAGACAGAATCGTGTTTCCGAGTCCGATTATTACCGTATTCATAAGGATATCCCCCGGATTCCCGGTCCGGTTACCTGGAGATACTGTTGAGAACCTCTCCGTCGGCCGATTTTATCTCAACCGTAAGTGGCATCTGCCCCGGGAGGGAATGGGTGGCGCAGCTGAAACATGGGTCATAAAGCCTGAAAGCCATTTCAACCATATTCAGCAGGCCGTCTGATACTTCTCCTCCGGGTTTAATGAGTTTTTCGGCAGCTTTCTTTATGGCCATCGAAATGGAAGCGTTGTTATTGGTAGTCCCCACAATAAGATTTGCTCTGGTCACTATGCCGTTTTCATCGGTCCAGTAGTGATGTGTCAGTGTGCCTCTGGGAGCTTCCACGATACCCACTCCTTCAGTAGGGGTGGTGGATGGTATGATCCTGACATTGGGATCGGTAATCTCCTCATCATTTATCAGCTCCACCATCCTCTCGGCGGAGTAGACTATCTCTATAAGCCTGGCCCAGTGATTCACCATCAGTTTGTGACATGGTTTCCCGCCCAGGGTGTCGAACATCTTTTCGTACTCCTCCTGGGCTTTGGGAGTGGCCATACCGTCAGCCGCGTTCAATCTGGGAAGAGGATTGGCCTGGTAAAGGGAAGTTCCCTCACCTTCCACGAAACCGTTCCATCCCCGATCCTTCAGATAGGGATACTTGAGATAGGAATATGGCTCAACGTGCTCGGCAATATGATCGAGATAATCCGGCTCCGAGTACTTGATTATCTCGCTGCCCTCTGTGTCAACCACCCTTACCTTGCCGTGATAGAAATTGACGAGGTTGTTCTCATCCACCAGGCCCATATAGTTGGTTACCTGGTCGAATACCTCCCCGGTGACCAGTTCCAGGTATTCCTCATTCTTCAGGACCACGTCGGAGAACAGTTTCAGCCCGAAAATACCGAATTCCAGCTGCTCCTCCGCCAGCTCCCTGATCTTATCCCTGTCTTCCTCGGAGAGAGCCCTGGCAACTCCCCCCGGTATATTCCACACCGGGTGGGTCGCCCTGCCCCCTACCATTATCTGAATATCCTGAGAAACCGCCCTCTGCCTGATGACCTTCTTCCCGATCTCAAGGCCAACCTTTTCGATCAGGCCCAGCACATTCCTTGAGGCCTTGGGCGCATCCGGCCCCACCACGAAATCGGGTGC
>WJIX01000154.1 GCA_014730075.1 bacterium
CTCCCTTTCCCGCCTTCTGTGAAGCTTCGCCGTGAATTTGATGGCCGGGTTGGCCGCACTGGTTATATCCAGATTATCCATTTGGTATCCTGCTGAATTGCAAAAGACAGATTTTCAGAAATGATATTAACATATAACGACTGGTTCTGTCTTGTCCTGATTTGCTCGGTCAGCCCCTCTTCTTCTCCCAGGTCCTGCTCCTTCTGCCCATCAGGTACTGGACAACGGCCAGAAATACCGCGGTGTTGGTGGAGACGAAGTAGGCTGGAACATAGAAGGGGCCGAAACCGGAGAGGATTCCGGTAACCGCAGCCGAGTAGAAGATAATCTGCAGAAAGAAGATAATGGAGTAAAGGGCCGATCTGGGCATGAAGAAGTTGAGCAGCAGGATTGCCAGCAGGAGAAAGGGGATGGACCACCTGAGGATCTTGTGGGAGATCAGCTCGAATGAAATGGCCGGATGCCGGAGTGGGTTCAGAAGGTGCGAGACGCGGGCAAGGCTCTGTATCCCTCTCAGTACTACCCGCCTCTTGGCCTGGAACTCAACGTGCATGTCGCTACTGGAGATATCCCTCTCGATGCTGACCGCCTCCAGGTCCAGAACCAGCCGGTAACCTTCCGAGTAGGCCATCAGGGGAGCGATGAAGTCGTCGTCAACCTCGGGAGGAAGGGGCCGGTACAGATCGCGCCTTATCGCGTAGATCGAACCGTTGGCCCCTATGATTGAATGAAAACGGTCCTCGTAACGTTTGATCAGCTTCTCGTACTTCCAGTAGAGGTTCTCATCTTCCCCCTCCTCAACCAGGCGCAGGTTCCCGCAGACCGCTCCCACCTCGGGGTCGCTGAAGTGCCGGGCAAGTTTTATCAGGGCGTCCTTGCGGTAAATCGCGTTAGCGTCGCTGAAGACGATAACCTCGGAGCCGGTTCTCTCAACCGCTTCATTCCTGGCCACTGTCTTGCCGCGCCTACCCTTCACCCGTATAAGCTGGACTCCCCGGTCGGCATATTTCATGGTTATCTCATCGGTGCCGTCGGTGGAGCCGTCGGAGACCACCGCCAGGTTCAGCCGGTCAGCGGGGTAATCAAGCTCCAGGCTGTTAAGGATCTTCTCTTCGATAATATCTTCTTCGTTGTAGGCAGCTATCAGGAGGGTGAGCTCAGGGAGTGTTTCTCCGGTTTCATCCCCGGTATACCTCTTTCTTCTTCCGGCGGCGGAGAAGAGAGCCAGGATCAGGGGATAGCCGAAATATGCATACAAAACCAGGAGTATCAGTATGAAGAAGATAATCTGGATGAACATGATTTTTCAGCCCCGTTCGATCGCTACCTGCCCAGGCGGTAAAAGATCGATATCCGGTGAAAATCTCCCAAGTCCCCGTAAGGTGTGAAGGCGTAATCGATCCGGAACTCCCTGCCCAGGTTTATACCGCCCCCGGCGGTGAATCCGTCCGCTATTCTGGATTCCTCGGCAACGTAACCGGTTCTGAGAAGCAGGATTTCTCCTATCTCCAGTTCTCCGCCAAATGCGCCGTAGATATCATCGTACCTGGGCTTGACCATATCGGCGGCAATTGTGAATCTGCATTTCTTGAAGATCCCCGCCCTGGAATAGGAACCGCCTATCCGCATGTTGAGGGGAAGCTCCTCTTCGTGGGCTATGAATTTGATCTTCGGTCCGATGTTGCTGACTGAAGCGCCCAGTCGCAATCCCTCTACCGGAGGTTTAACCAGCACTCCCAGGTCAACGGCGTAACCCCGGGCCGAATAATCTGCAATTTTTTCCTGTAGATATTTTACGTTCATTCCCACCCCCAGGTATTCAACCGGGGAAAAAGCCAGCCCCACCGAGCCGCTGAGGTTGTTATTTTCAAGGGGGTTGGTCTTTTCGCCTGACATGTTGAATCCCTGGATCTCCGGCGCCGAGAGGTAGGTAAGCCCCGCTCCGATGGAGAATCTGGGATGGATCCGTTTCATGGCGAATACGTTGTTGTAGTTGGTGTCCATTATCCACTGGCTGTGAAATATCCCGATACCTGTCTCCGCGCATCCGCTGAGAGATGCCGGATTTATAAGCCAGCTGAAGGGGGCAGAACGGTTTGCGGCTCCGGTCTCACCCATGGAGATCATGGCCCCGCCAACCGGGAGTTCCAGGTACCCGGCCCCGGTGCTCCCCGCGCCGTCAGCGAGCACACCAGCCGGAACCATCGAAAAAAGGAGGAAGATAGTGACAGATGCAGATTTTATTACTGAATTTCTTTTAGTCATCATTCCCATATTGTACAACCTTTTGTTGAAGTATATTGTTCTATTTCTGCGAACAAGGCAATGATTTTTTCAAAAATAGTGGTATCCAATTATTCCCCGTTGCTACTTATCTCTCTTGTGGCTGCCTCAAGTTCTTTTCATTACATAATATTGGCAACTTATATGCCACCGGGCATATTAATCGTCAAAGATTGGAGCTTGTGAGGAATAAATTATGCAACTCCCGTATAAATGTCGTTTTGCCGGGCAGAGGCCGGTTAAAAAGCTTTCCGAGGAGCCGCAGGCCGGGCAAATTGCTTGAATTTGGTTCAGCCATGTTTAATAATATGTAATTGCCAACCGGCATTTTAACTGAGCCGGCTCCGGGATCCTGACTAAGGGAAAGAATGGTTTACGAATATTTATACCGACATTTAGTGTTCCCGATATATGACAAGTTCATAAAGAGAAGGGGTATTTACAATTATTACAAGAGCTTAACTGGCAATTCCTTCATGCAGGAGGGAGAGCTCAAGAGGATGAGACGGCAGAAGCTCAACCACCTGGCCAGGTACTGCCACAAGAATGTACCGTTCTACCGCGAGCTGTTCGAACGTAATAATGTGGAGGTAGAGGAGGTTTTCGATGTAGACGGACTGAGGCGCTGTGGTGTAGCCACCTCCAAGCGGATACTTCGCGAGTCAAAGGTCCCGATTTTCTCCAGGGGGTATGACCGGGAGACCCTTCTAAACAGCTCGACCAGCGGCTCCACCGGGGAGCCTTTCCTGGTGCATATGAGCTATGATGCCTGGTGCAGAAGGATGGCCCTGAAGTACAGATCTGAGGACTGGTTCGGCAAGCCTATTGGCACTCCCACCACCATAATCTGGGGGCATAAACCGGGCCTTTCAGGTCTGGCACAGTTGAAGGAGAAATTCTACTGGCGGTTCCAGAACTACAGGTTCCTCTCCGCCTTCAAGGTGGGAGAGGAGAGCCTGATAGAGTATCTTGGTATTATCAGAAAATGCCGGTCCCGGTTCCTGGAGTCATACGTGACGGTAGTTTATGAGCTGGCGCGTGTCATTGATGAGAAGCGTCTGGAGCCGCCGAAATTGGACGGTATAGTGATAGGCGCCGAACGCCTGTTTGATTTCCAGAGGGATCTGATAGAGAAATCTTTCAACTGCCCGGTCTACAACCGCTACGGTTCCACCGAGTTTTCCAATATAGCTTCGGAGTGTGACAGGAGGGAGGGGCTGCATATTAATTCAGATTGCCTGTGGGTGGAGGTAGTGGATGAAGATGACCGGCCGGTGGTGGGAAAGCCGGGGCAGATTGTGGTTACGGACCTTCACAACTACGCCATGCCCCTGATCCGGTACCGGACCGGCGATGTTGGGGTAATGAGTGCGAAGAGGTGCTCCTGCGGACGCAACTTTCCGATGCTGGAGGATGTAATGGGCAGGGCCTCCGATACACTGGTGACCGAGGATGGCAGGAAGATGCATGATATGTTCTTCCTGTGGAAACTCTCCCGGGTTCCCGGGATAGACCGGTTCCAGGTGGTGCAGGATTCTCTGAATCATATCTATGTAAATATAGTCCATGACGGCTCGGTAGAACCTGAGAGCACATCGCAGGGAGTAAAAGAGGCGCTGGAAGAACTGGCGGAATTCAATATTTCAATCGATACATGCTATGTTGATGATATCCCGGTTAGCAGAATGGGCAAGACCAGCTTCTTCAGGTCAGATATAGGCAAGGACCGGGTGGGGTGAAGGGCCCTGGCCGATGATGATTATGGAATAATGATTTGAAACAGTATGATAAAGGAGAGTGAATAAGGTGAACAGGATAGGATTTCCGATCAGTCACAAGGAGAATGAGAGGAGGAGGGGGCTTCTGCCGCCTGATGTGGCCAGAATGAAGAATCCCGGTTATTGTTATTTCGAACGGGGATTCGGGGAGCCGCTTGGAATTTCTGACCGGGAGTATGAGGAAGCGGGGGGCAGGATTGCCGAACGGGGTGATATTCTGCGCATGGAGGTCATCTGCAACCCCAAGGCGCTGGACCCCGATATGACAGATTTTCTCAGGGAGGGCCAGATCCTGTTCGGGTGGGTCCACGCTGTCCAGAACAGGAAGATAACTGACATTCTGACTGAAAAGGGGATGACTGGTATCGCCTGGGGAGAGATGTTCGAGAACGGCAGGCATGTATTCAGCAGGAACAACGAGATAGCGGGAGCCGGAGCCATTATACACGGGGCCTGCTTCAGTGGCAGGATGCCTGAAGAGTGGAAGGCGGCCCTTCTCGGCCTGGGAAACTGCGGCAGGGGCGCGGAGCATATCCTGAAAGGTTTTGGGGCAGAAGTCACCATATACCACAGAGACCGGATCTTCGATCTCAGAGATGAACTGGACAGGTATAACCTGATAGTCAACACCATGCTCTGGGATGAGCTGGATGATCGCCTGGTCCTGGCCGCCGGGGACCTGGGGCTTATGGACAGAGGATCGATGATTATCGATGTCAGTTGCGACAGCGAGGGTATTTGCCTTGAGACAACCCATCCCACCACGGTAGATGATCCGGTATACATCGTGGAGGGTGTGATACATTACGCGGTCGATCATGTGCCCACGCTTTTCCACAGGTCGGCCAGCCGCAGCATCAGCAAGGAGCTGCCCATTTACCTTGACGCGCTGGTGGAGGGAACGGAGAACGAAGTCCTGGAGAAAGCCACTGTGATCAGAGATGGCAAAATCCTGGATGAGAGAATAATCAGATTTCAGAAGAGATCCTGAAAGAGGAGCTCATTCCTTCTCGAACATCATTAGAGTCCTGGCCCGGGCGCCCTCATTCTTCTGGAAGCAGTTCATCTCCCAGTTATCGTTACCCTCGATGAAAACCGGACCATTCTCTGCGATTGCGACATCCCATCCGATACTCTTTACCCCGTAGAAGAATGAGTGAAGCTGGCGTACCATATCGAGAGCATCCATCAGGAAAGGAATCCTGAAATCGGCGAAAACAACTCCTGTGTCTGGGTGTTCGGTACAACTGCCGCCGAATCCGGGCTTGTATATGAAC
>WJIX01000155.1 GCA_014730075.1 bacterium
CTGAAAGCTCACGGTCCACGGGTACTTCACCGAGCGGAGTAAGGTATGCATCTCCGTCATAAATGGAGGAGTAATCGAAACTTTCCCTGTGACTGGGAGATATTACTATGACAGATTCATAACTGTTGCCAGAGATAGACTTATATCCGTAGGCGGCTGTCTGGCCGCTGTAGACATATCCCGCGTGAGGAGATACAATGGCGCGTATCACACCCCCGGGAGTTTCAGGTTCAGCCTTCTCAAGGTAATTTCTGATTGCTGATTCAAGGTCATCGGGATCACGGGGATAGAAGGAACCCGCAAAGGCCGCTTTTCGTGATCTGTTATCCATTTCCATCTCCTTGCTTATCATTCCTGAAATAAATGACGGTATAAGAGTAAGAATCGTTATCAGCAGAACTGTGTTTCTGATTTTCATGACTTAACCCGTATTCCAGATGCCCGGAATCGCCTCGCCGCAATTCCCGCACCTGTCTCCTTTCATATCTTTTGATATAATCCGGTATCCTCTTCTCTCTATTATCAGTTCGCCGCAGCTGGGGCAGTAGGTGCTCTCCCTGCCCTTTCCGGGGATATTTCCGATGTAGACAAATTTCATTCCCTCCTCCCTGCATATACCGTAAGCCTTCTCCAGCGAAGAGAGTGGAGTGGGAGGCAGGTTTTTCAGCTTATACTGGGGGAAGAACCTGGAAAAATGAATCGGAACTTCCCTGCCCGCGTTTTTTGCCAGCCACCTTGACATCCTCCTGATTTCTTCTGGAGAATCGTTAAGGGTGGGAACCATCAGGTAGACTATTTCAAGCCAGACTCCCTGCCGGCGGGCTTCAACAATGGATTCGAGAACAGGCTTGAGAGTGCCCCCGCATATCTTCCGGTAGTAGCTGTCAGTAAACGCCTTGAGGTCTATCTTGACCGCGTCTATATCTCCGAGAAGATCCCTGAAGGGCCTTGAATTATAATAACCGTTGGTAACCGCGAATGACATTATCTGCCGCGATGAAGCGGCCGCGGAGATATCACGGGCGTATTCTATGAATACAACCGGTTCCCCATAGGTATATGTTATGGAAGGCAGGCCGTTTTTCTCCGCGCTCCTGACTATCCTCTCAGGATCGGTATATCTGGTATCTATCATATCGGGAGTGGACTGGGATATCTGCCAGTTCTGGCAGAACTTGCATTCGAGATTGCAGCCAACCGTGGATATGGAGAGAGAGGTGGTACCCGGCAGTACGTGGAAGAACGGTTTCTTCTCTATGGGGTCTGCGTGGATCGAACAGGGGTGACCGTATGAGAGCGAATACAGCGTGCCGCCGATATTCTTTCTCACTCCGCAGTATCCTGTTTTTCCGTCAGGTATGAGGCATTTCCTGGGGCAGAGGAGGCACCGCAGCATGCTGCCTTTCCGGGGCTCGAAGTAAAGGGCCCTGTGCATCTGTCCGGAGGCGAAAAGTTTCGAGGGAAGTGCCATGGCAGCGGAAGCGAGCAGGCTGTTCCTGAGAAATCTTCGCCTCGATCTGGAAGATAGCTCCTCCTGCTTTTCTGTCCTGCCGCATCTGTAAGTAGTATCGTTCATAGCAGAGCACCTCTATTGAATAGAATACAGTATTATTTCCCCCGGCGCAAGTTCACAGGAAAGCTGGTTTGAGGTCAGAACCGTCCGGCAGCAGTCAGGATATCTCTGAACTGGCTCTCCGGAACAGCTCCGGCAGACCGGCTGCCGGAGGACCAGCATTCCACCCGCCCCGGGCCAACGGTAAATAGCAGGACCTTCTCGATCAGTTCACCTTTTTCATCCTTCATGGTAATTGCCAGATCAGCATTCCTTCCAGGGGCAGTTCCGGCGGGAGAGGGGAGTCCTGTGAATTCCAGCGAAGAGATGCTCTCCAGCAGGCCTGCGGCAAGGCTGTCCGAGGCGGCCCCGCCTCCGGCCATGCTCCAGTTTCCTCCCCGGTATGCCAGCCTGAGATCGATAGACTGTGAGCTCACAGCCAGTACTCTGAGCTCATCGCTGTCAAAGCGGGCGGCTGCAAGGTCAAATATGAATTCGTACCGTTCCGAGAAGATGCTCAGGAAATCGGTCCTGACCAGGAATATCTGTTCCAGGTCGCCACGGGATGCATATATCATGTCCGCCATCCTTTTGCCGAATATGAAGTTTATATTATTCTGGTAGCTGTCGAGATTGATGAAGTAACGCGGCGATACCAGGCCATATCTCTGATAGTTCTCTTCAGAAGCGGGAATGAAGCGGTATACAAGCATCCGGTCAAGGGTGCCGATATATCCGTTTATATATTTTTCTCTGGCGGTGATGCCGGTTCCCTCCAGGTTCCATCCCATGTCGGTCCTCTCCAGAGCGAACTGCCTGGAGTCCGATATGAATTCCAGTCTCTCCATGAAATCGGGGTTTATGTTTATGAATTTCTTGTTCCTGAAATGGAAGAGGGTTTTTTCCGCCGTGGTGGATATTATCTCATTTGACAGGTATACCTCCCTGGATGAGCCTACTGAGCTGTATCGCAGGCTGCTGGTGGGGGCGCGGGAGCCGACCCGGATTGTATCAGGTGAGGAGCGCTTTTCCGAATAGAGGATTATAAGACAGAACGGGTTGTCCAGCCCGAACTCCGACAGGTCGGCCGGGTTCTCTATAACTTCTGTAATAATGCTTGAGGAGATATTCTCTATCATATCATCCAGAATGTTGATTGCGCCCGAGGTCCTTACCGGTTCTGTTACAACCCACCCACTTCCGGAGCGCTCGAATTCTATCCGGATTGAATCACCCCTGAGATATATGCCCCTGGAAACTTCCCTTGGCTCTATGTCGATAAGATGTCCGCTTTTGACCCTGACAGGCTCACCGCCGAAGAAATCGCCGGCCAGGTAATAAATCCCCGCGACGGTAACCAACAGAATGATCATGTAGATATATAAGGATTTCATCGTATTAACCGTCCCCGGAGCGCCTTCTCTTCCGGGCCTGGACCCAAATCCCGGCCATTACCACCAACGCTGGAAGCACCGCGATGGAGAGCCAGTAGACCAGGCGTCCCTGGCTCCTGGTAAGAAGGACCGGTTGGACAACTCTGTCCCTCGGGCGGATGGTTATCAGGTTCTCCCTGCGGGCAAGCCAGTTCAGTGTATTCATTATCAGATCACGGTTGCCGTAAAGGTCTATAATTTTATTGGAGGCGAAATCGCTGTCTCCAAAGAGGGCTATCCGGGTTCCGGCTCCGGGAGATGACGGACCGGAAACAGTTGAGGATACAGCTGCCAGCGGCAGCGGTCCGGGCCTGTCCGCGCCTCCGTCGAACCTGGTCCTTCCTTCCATTACCAGGTCCAGGTCAGTTTCCGAGTATGCGTTTTCATTGGTGAAGCAGAGGCTGGTAACAGTTATATCCTCGCCGGCATCCAGCTCTCTTACTGAGCGGGCCTGTGGGAAGAACGAAAAATAGGTGAATCCCCGGGTGATTCTGTGCTCTCCGTAGCGATTGACCACCGGGGTCAGGTAGCTCCCCGAGGTGAGCATCCCGGACCGGTCAACAATTATATTATTTTCGGGGAATATTCCGTACCCCGAAACAATCTCGGCTATATTATCACATTCGGTGAGCGGATCTATCAGGAAAAGAGCTCTGCCGTTTCCGACCAGGAAGTCAGCGATGGCATCCTTTTCGAAGGGGAGTATATCCCTTTCGGGGCCGGCCAGGACCAGGATGTTGCAGTCCTCCGGTACAGTTCCACCAGAACTGAGCGAGAGTTCCTCCAGGCCGAAATTCTCGCCCCTGAGATACCGGGCAAGACTGGCATAACCGATATTATCTTCATCACTCAGAGATCTTTCTCCATGCCCGGTCAGAAAATATATTTTAAGCTGTTTTCTGCTGATAGAGCGGTATATGCTGTTGGTGAGTTTACTTTCATTAATTCCCGATATCTTTTCCCAGCCTATATCACTCTCCACCACCGTGATTCCGAACTGCTCAACATTATAGCGCCTGGCCAGTGTGGGCTCTCTGTCCGGATTCACAAAACGGTAACTGATCTTTCCACTGGCATCACTGTAGCTGGAGAAAAGATCCTCGGCGGAATCCTTATTCCCCCCGGTCTCCCTGTAAAAACCTGTTATTTCGATCTCTGAATCCAGTTTCTTAATCAGATCCAGGGTTTTCC
>WJIX01000156.1 GCA_014730075.1 bacterium
GAGCGGGAGAATAGAAGAAGTGCTCCAGAAGCGAAGCGAAGTGAGAGGAACGCTGGTAAAGATAGGGGGCGGACAGCGGGGAGTGGAGGATGCAGATATCACAGTCCTTCTGGTAGAGGGCACCCGGAGGGAAACGGGGCTTAAGGAGCTGATGAATATTGTCAGGCCACAGCTCGCGGAAATACCGGACGCCAGTATCGAGCTGGTCACCGAGGGTGAAGGTGGCGGCTCAGAATCAGACCTTCTCATCGAAGTGCTCTCAAATGACACGGAGAGTCTTAACAGAGCCAGCCAGACCGTGCTCGATATAGCCAGGGCTACCCCCGGCCTGGTGGAGGTCAGTTCCAGCAACGAAACAGGAAAACCGGAAATAACCCTTTCCCCCATCCGTCATCAGGCCGCGGAGCATGGACTAACCGCCAGCACCGTAGGTTTGACCATGAGGACCGCCTTTGAAGGTACCGAGGCCGGGGTATACCGAGAAGAGGGAGAAGAATACGATGTGCTGGTAAAGTATGCCGAGGATGACAGAAACAATCCGGAATATATACCGGATATGCCTATACCCACCCCGGCCGGAGTGAATGTGCCTCTGGCAGAGGTGGGCACCATATCCAGGAGCATGGGAGCATCACGGATTCTTCATCGCGACAAGCAGAGAGTTGTACAGGTTACCGGTAACATATCCAGCGGCTCACTGAGTGAGATCCGAGCAATTATAGACGATAAACTCTCGGAAGCTGATATCCCCGAGAATGTTACAGTTCAGTACGGCGGGATGGCCGAGATTCAGGATGAATCGTTCAGTTCCATATTCGAGGCAATGATACTGGCCATTATCCTTATCTATATCGTGATGGCCGCCATTCTGGAGAGTTTCGTACATCCCATAACGGTAATGGTCACATTGCCTCTGGCACTTATCGGCGTAGCGGTAGGTTTATTCTTTTTCGGCCAGACCATCAATATTCTCAGCCTGATGTCCATGGTCATGCTTATCGGTATCGTGGTGAACAACGCCATTCTGCTGCTGGACTATACCTCACAGCTCAGGGGAAGGGGCATGGAGATCAGGGAAGCCCTGCTGGAGGCATGCCCCACCAGGCTCCGGCCGATCATCATGGCCAATCTGGCTATAGCGGTGGGCATGATACCTCAGGTTATGGCCGGGGCCGGCGCGGAGTACCGGGTGCCTATGGCAGCCGCTCAGATCGGAGGGGTACTGATATCGGCGGTATTCACCCTGTTTGTTATTCCCACGGTCTATCTGATGATAGACCGTCTCCGCTTCGGCAGGAAAAAACAGAAAAGCAGCTGAATGGCATAAGCGGCAGTGAACAGAAGGGACAGCTGCAATCAGCTGTCCCTCGTATCCATAATACTGTTTATCTTTTCAATTGAGATACCCAGCTGCTCAGCCGCCCTCTCCCTCTTTCCGTCAAAATAATCGACAGTCTTCCTTACCTGGTCTTCTATAATCTCATCAAGCTTTCTCGGCTCGAATTCTCTCTTCCCGTCTCTTCTCCTGAGGCTGCTGATACCCCCCACTGTCCTCGGGAGCGCTTCCGGGCCGATTATTTCCCCCTCCGCCTTGGTTACGGCGCTGGCTACTACCGTTTTCAATTCCCGGACATTATTGGGATAATCATAATCCTCCAGCAGCTCAACCGCTTCATCCGAGAATCCCCTGATATCCTTATCAGTCCTCTTAGCCTGTTCTTTCATGAAGTGCTCTGCCAGCAGAGTTATATCCACTGTCCTGTCCCTCAGAGGAGGTATCCGTATGGAATTGATCATGAGATGATAAAGCAGGTCCCTGCTGAAACAATCCTCATACTCGGGAGCGGTAAGGTCTCTTGTGGAGGATGCTATTATGCGTACATCTGTTTTTCTTATTCTGGCTGAGCTTTCCCGGTAGTATTCATGGGTCTGAATCAGTCTCTTGAGCCTTGTCTGCATGGGATAATTGAAATGCTCAATATTGTTCAGAAACAGCGTACCCTCGTCAGCTTCCTCCACAAACCCCGGTTTAACTTCCCTGGTCCCGCTCAAGCTCCGTACCTGCCCGAAGACGAAGGCGGGAAGCTGGTCCGCCTCGAAGTTATTCGCCTCCACCGCGACAAACGGCCTGGCCCTTCTGGGACTGGCATTATGTATCGCCCTGGCAAGAGCTTCCTTGCCTGTTCCACTCTCCCCCCATATAAAGAGGCTCAGATCGCTGGCCGCCAGCTTTTCAGCCTGATGAAACATCCGTATCATCTCAGGATCCCTGGAGGGGAGATATTCGAAGGCATCCACATTGGCCAGTTCCTTGCGGGTCAGTTCGCTGGGGAGCTCGTCGATACTCCGATGAAGGCTCCGGTGCTCCAGCGCGTCATCTATGATCTCCAGAAGTTTATCATCGTCAACCGGTTTGATAAGGTAATCGAACACTCCCAGCTTCATCGATTTTACCGCCAGGTCTATATCATTGACCCCGGTAAGCACTATTACCGGCACCTCTATTTGTTTCTGCTTCATGCTGTTGAGGATATCCATCCCCGTAACATTCGGCATATCCATATCCAGCAGGACCAGGTCATAATCGTTCTCCTCCAGAAGATCCATAACTCTCCTGGAATCATTTACCACGGTGCTCTCGAACCGCCCGGTCTGAGCGATAAATACCTTGAAGTAATTGGTCACCGCTACATCGTCATCCACTATCAGAACATGCTTCATTATTTCTGTCCCTCCTGGCCCTCATTTTTCGGTTCAACCGGAATTTTTATGGTAAAGGTAGTGCCGCTACCTACTCTGCTGTTGACCGATATATTGCCGCCATGTTCATCCACTATTCTGAAAGCTATGGCAAGTCCCAGTCCCGTGCCGCCCCTAGCCCTCTTGGTAGTGAAGAAGGGATCGAATATCTGCTTCATGGTCTTCTCATTCATGCCGCTTCCGTTGTCAGCGACCTGTACCACTATATTTCCCCTCTCCAGCATGGTCCTTACCGTGATGTGGCCCTTACGGTCGTCAGGAATCGCCTGGCTGGCGTTGACGATCAGATTGACCAGAACCTGCTCGATCTTCTGGGCGTTACCCTTGAAGGTTGGCAGGTCCTCCTGGAGGTCGAGCTCTATCTCCGCCCTTTTGTGAACCTCCTTGTATACCAGCCTGGTGGTAGCTTCCACCAGGGTATTTATATCAACATTATCAGCCAGCAGCCCCTCATCCTTCTTGGTGAATGCCCTGAGGCCCTCTACTATGCTCTTGATCCTCTCCGAGCCATGCGCCATATCATCCACCAGCACCATTATATGTTCCTTGAAGAAATCATAGTCGAGGCGGGCTATCCGGAGATCGGGATGCTCTCCGTAATATTCATCCACTATGGGGATCATATCCTCCATGGACTGTTTGATTATCTTTATATTACCCCTGATGAACTGGTTCGGATTGTTTATCTCATGACCGATACCGCTTACCAGTTCCCCTATGGAGGCCAGCTTATCTGCCTGCTGGAGCTGCTGTTCGTAGGTCTTCTCAAGGGTCACATCGCGGTAGAATTCCAGGATACCGTCCACCTCATGTTTCTTGTTGAAGACAGGCAGCGCGTGAACCTGCAGGAACCTGTCATCGTCCTTGATGGTAAGGGTAACAGGGGTTTTCTCGTTGAGTATCCTGGCAAGGCGGCAGTCCTTACATGGCTTATCCCGGTCGAAGAGGCTGGAATAGCAGTATTCCCCCGGTTCTATATCCTCCCGGTTGGTCATCACCACTTTGCGGTTTCTGTCAAGAAGAACTACCTCGTCCGGGATCGCCTTGAATATTGTCTCCAGCCTGCTCTTCGCCTTATCCCAGCCGTCGTTGACCCTGTTGAGGTAAGAATCCACGATGGAAAGCTTCTTCTTCTGCTGTTCCAGCTCCTCGGTCCTGTTTGTTATCTCCTCCTTGAGCTCCTCCAGCTTATCGTGATATTCCTTCTCCTCGGTGGCCATCCGCTCTACTTTTTCCTTCAGTTCCTTCCTGTCCAGGGCCAGGTTGAGCATCCTGGCTACCTCATCCAGCATCTTCTGTTCTTCCGGAAGAAGCTCTATCGATTCATCGTGATAGCCCACCTGTATCTCGCCCTTGTCCTGATTCCATACGGTAAGATTGACCGAGATATAATTGCTGGATGATGGCTTCTGGCCGTACTCCGTCCCGTCGTAGCGGCTGTATACCACAACCTCCTCCGGATGGAGCATTCCCGCGCTGAGATAACGGGGAAGCTTGTTGAAAAATTCATCCACCGTCTCGGAGGACTCGATAAGCTCGGCGATGTTGTAAATGCAGGTTAATTCCTTTACCCTTTCATCCTTCTCCCATTCCTGCTCATTACTAAGCCTGCCCAGCTTATTGCCGAAGAAGAGGTAGAGGCTATTTCCCCCACGGTCAAGATGCCCTGTTTTAAGGGGTATGGAACGCCCCGGTATATTTCTGGAGATAAAAAGGGCTATTCCCCTGTTATTATCTCGGGCCTGCTCCATCGCCGAGGTAAAGCTCTTCCAGGAGGAGGAGGTTATTATCTCCCTGAGGTTCATTCCATCCGGGGACCTGTTCCCATCCAGTTCGTCCTCGGCGATATGGCGGCTGGTATGTACGATCCTGCCATTCTTATCCAGGACCAGAAGATAATCGAAATTGCTTTCCAGGCATGCGTATACGCTCTGGAGCTTTATCATTGTTGACTCCCGTTATTCCAGGACGTAGATTATCCTGACATCCTCTAAGACGTGATCAGTGGCTCTGTACGAACCGATCCCTGTACTATATCAAGGGTGCCTGCGATCCCGGAACCTGAATTCCCGGCCCGGCTCGTCCCGCAGGTTAAAATCACCGGGTACCATTATATAACTTTATAATGTTTTATACCAACATTAATAATATCCTGCTTATACCTGCCATATTGTGTCAGGGGCTGAGGTATAGCTGGAGCGCCGGTTCCCAGGTGAGCCCGGACAAGTTTCTCCACGGGTATGGAAGGTCGGTCCTGCCCGGTATTCCAATAATATGGAATAAGCTGCTTCTCCATATTTTCGCTGACAACCCTCTCTATCTCCTCTGTGAGTTTCTTTTCCGGCTCTATTCCCAGGCTCTCTGCCAGGGCAAGGAGTACTTCTCTGCCCGATACGGAGGCGGCAGGCTCGACGGCCCGGTTGAACTGTATAACCCTGCCCTCGAAGTTGCAGCGAGTACCCGCTGTTTCAAGATAGGTTGATCCGGGGAGAACCACATCAGCCATTCTGGTTGTCTCTGTTTCAGTCCAGTCCATCGCTGTAAGGAAATCGATGTTGACAAACCAGGACTCAGTTTTTACCCAGGACATGGGATCTTCGCCTATAACCATGGCTGCCTTTATCTCGCCCTTATCCAGCATCTCCCTGAGCTCCGCACGGGAGGTTGCACCTTCAAGGCCGCCGGAAGGCTTGACTCTTCCGGGAGCGAAAGAGGGATCGGCTCCCATAATCTCAATACCAGCGCTGTTCGCCCCACCCTGGGGAAGAAGAATATCCGCTTCCATCCCTGCCTTTCTCAGGAGTATCATCAGGTTTGCCAGAGTCTTCAGGTCACCCTCCGCCCTGTCCTGGGGACGGTCCGGGGAGTGTATCAGCACAATTTTCTGGGCGGATGATATTATTTCTGCGGCCTCTACTATCTTCTCCTGATCCACACCGGTAATTCCGGATATGCTCTCCAGGTCGGGGTACTTATCAGAATCGATATCATCCAGTGCCTCCCTGTTCTCGAGAAATTCAGGACCAAATAGCTCTTTTTCCTGAAGAGCCGCTATTACACCCTTCCATAGAAGGGCTGCCCTTCCCCTCATCGGGTCCATAACCAGGGAGGCCAGCGTGCGGTCAGTATAATCGAGGGCCGAATTGCTTACAATAAGCCTGGCACCCCTCTTCTTGACTGCCTCTATAACCTCCACGCTGAGTATAAGATGGTCGGTTTCGATAGAGGTATTATTACATATGATCAGGTCTGCATCCCTGACAGCTTTCCTGTCCGTGGTGCTGCCGGTGAATCCGAGAGATTCATCCAGCACCCCGGCTTCCATCCCGCCTGCCAGCATCGACAGCGAGGCAATATTATTGGTTCCCAGCCCTTCTCTTGCGATCCCGGAGGCCAGGTACATCTCTTCGTTTGTCAGATCGGGAGAAACAAATACCGCGACACTTTCCGGGCCGTACTCCGCGGCCGCCTCCCTGAGCCTCCCTGCCGCGAAGCGGGCAGCCTCGCTGCAGTCTGCCTTTTCCGGAACACCCATATTACTTATCCGGGCCGAGTCTAATCTTTCCTTTTTAATGAAGATCTCGTTGCCGAATCTTCCGTATCTGCAGAGGTACTCACCCGGAGTATCGGATGAGCCGATGAAATAATTACTGTCGCTTATCTTATTCACCGTTATGGGGCATCCCAGCGAGCAGAAGGCGCAGTGGGATTCCAGTTTATCGGTATAAAGAGCCGCCCTTCCGGGGAAGGGGTATTTGATTGTCAAAGCCCCGGTGGGGCAGGAATCGACGCAGTTGCCGCAGCTGATGCAGCTGGTCTCCACCAGCGGGTCGTTCAGAGCCGGCCTCATCTCCGTCTTGAAACCCCTGTTGACCAGTCCAAGCGCTGAGATGGGAAGGACTCTCTCACATGTCCGTATGCACCTGGCGCAGAGAACACACTTGTTAGGGTCGTACACTACATACGGATGCCTGTCGTCGACCTTGTGCTTCCTGGCGTAACCCTTGAACTCATTCATATCCACATCGTACTTTTCCGCCTGAAGCCGCAGGTCGCAGTCGTAATAGCGCAGGCAGCCGCAGGAGAGGCACCTGTCGCATTCGTGAACATTGTCCTCGTAATCGAATCCGGTGGCAACTTCATCGAAACTGCCCTTGCGCTTTTCCACATCCAGCATATTCAGTTCGTGCCGGGGGCTCTCTCTAACCTCTCCAAGCTCCTTCTTCCCCGGATCCTGCCAGAACCCCTTCTCTATCCTGAAATCTTCTTCTGTCCGGTTTTCCCCGGTTATATAGGCATCAATCGCTTTTGCAGCTCTCTGCCCGTCCCTGATAGCGTCGATAACCACAGTGGGGCCGTCATCGGCGGCATCTCCACCGGCATAGACACCCTCCAGATTGGTTTCCATCGTCTCTGTGTCTATAATAAAGGTGTTCCACCTGGTAAAATCTATCTCCTCCCCGCCACTCCCGGTCAGACCGTCCATATCGGGCGACTGGCCTATTGCCGGCACGGCCAGGTCGCAGGGAAAATCGAACTCGGAACCTTCCAGGGGCACCGGGCGGCGCCTTCCTGAATCATCCGGCTCTCCAAGCTTCATCTTTATACAGCGAAGGGCCTTGAGCTTTCCATTATCTTTTATTATTCCCACCGGAGAGGCCAGCTCCATGAGCTCAATCCCCTCATCCAGGCAGTCCTCTATTTCCATCTCATCCGCCGGCATTTCGGCCTTGGTCCTGCGGTAAAGCACAATGACCTTGTCAGCTCCCAGCCGCCAGCAGGTCCTGGCTACATCCATAGCGGTATTGCCACCGCCCACCACTATTACCGTCCCGGAGACAGGCTCTGGATTGTCAGCTTTCTCCCTGAGAAATTCCGCGCCTCTGACCACACCCTCGGTCTCATCCTCCCCTTCAACCCTCATTGGCTTACCCACCCAGGCGCCACTGGCCAGAAAGACCGCGTCATGCTCATCCCTGAGCTTCTCCAGAGTGATATCCCGGCCCACCCGGGTGTTGTATCTTATCTCCGCTCCCGCCCTGCAGATATAATCCACTTCTGCGTCCATCACATCGTCGGGAAGGCGGTACTCGGGGATACCGTACCTGAGCATTCCGCCGGAACGCTCCTGTGCTTCGTAGAGAACCGGTTTATGGCCCTTCCTGCCCAGAAACCATGCGGCAGTCAGCCCGGCGGGGCCCGAGCCCACTATCCCTACGCTCTTCCCTGTTTCAGGCTCCCTCCGGGGGTCCCTGTCGTATATCCCCTCAATATCGGAAACAAACCTCTTGATATTGTTGATAGCTACTGATTCATCCACATCCTGCCTTCTACATACCACCTCGCACTTCCGGACACAGACCCTTCCGCATATCGCCGGAAGAGGGTTGGTCTCTCTTATCAGGTCCACTGCCCTGACATACTCTCCCATGGCGCTGAGTGCGATATAACCCTGGGCGTCCACTCCCGCAGGGCAGCCCTCCATACACGGGGAGACACAGTCGGCGTAATGATTTGAACAGAGCAGCTCCAGTGCCATTTTCCTGGCACTGATAACCCTCTGGTTATTGGTCTCTATCTCCATCCCGTCGGCAACCCCGGTGGCGCAGGAAGGGACCAGGTTCCTCTTCCCCTTTATCTCCACCACGCACACAAAACAGGATCCGTACGGTTCCAGCTCTGGTGAATAACATAGGGTGGGTATCTCATCCAGGTCATTTTCATTCACTACCTCCAGGATAGTCTTTCCCGCTGAGGTTTCGATCTCTTCGCCATTAATCGTTACTTTGATTTTCTCTTCCATTAATACGCTCCTCAACTCTTGTAGACTGCGTCAAACCTGCAGCTTGTTATGCACTTGCCGCATTTAACGCAGATGGAGTTGTCTATTTCGTGAACCTTTTTCGGTTCTCCACTTATCGCATCCACCGGACAGTTCTTTGCGCAGAGAGTGCATCCGGTGCACTTCTCGGGATCAATATTGAAATCAACCAGGGCCGAGCAGGTGCAGGCGGGACATTTCTTGTCCCTGATATGCGCCTCGTACTCATCCCTGAAATACTTTGCCGTTGTCAGGACCGGATTCGGGGCGGTCTGCCCCAACCCGCACAGGCTCGATTCGATAATCTTCTTTCCCCACTTCTCCAGCTTCTCGATATCCCCCTCTTCACCCTCTCCCTGGGTTATCTTCTCCAGTGCCTCCAGCATCCTCAGAGTTCCTATCCTGCAGAAGGTACATTTGCCGCATGATTCCTTCTGGGTAAAATCCAGGAAGAACCGCGCGATCTCCACCATGCAGTTGGTCTCGTCCATAACTACCATGCCGCCGGAGCCCATTATAGCCCCCGTGGCCGGTATCGATTCAAAATCGACAGGGGTTTCCGATAGCCGTGCCGGGATGCAGCCCCCCGAAGGGCCACCCATCTGAACAGCCTTGAATTCCCTGTCCTCTTTTATTCCGCCTCCCACCTTGAAGACCAGATCCTCGATGGTGGTCCCCATTTCAACTTCTGCCAGTCCGCCCCTTCTTACCTTGCCGGCGAGAGCGAAGACTTTGGTGCCCTTGCTCTTCTCTGTTCCATAGGCGCCATATTCCTCTGCCCCATTTGATATTATCCAGGGGACATTAGCATAAGTCTCCACGTTATTATTATTAGTCGGTTTCCCCCATAACCCTTCAGCCGCAGGATAGGGAGGACGAAGCTTGGGCATTCCCCGGTGCCCCTCTATGGAAGCTATCAAGGCGGTTTCCTCTCCGCACACGAACGCTCCGGCGCCCTGCTTGATCTTGAGATCGAAATCGAATCCGGAACCGAATATGTCCTCACCCAGATAACCCTTCTTGCGGGCCGCATCGATAGCGATCTCCAGGCGCCTGATGGCGAGAGGATATTCAGCCCTGCAGTAAATATAACCGAATGAGGCACCGATAGCCCTGCCGCATATTATCATACCTTCCAGCACAGCGTGAGGATCTCCCTCCAGAACCGAACGGTCCATGAAGGCCCCTGGGTCCCCCTCGTCGGCATTGCATATTACATATTTGACGTCACTCTCGTTGCCGGCGGCCAGAGACCATTTGAAACCGGTGGGGAATCCTC
>WJIX01000157.1 GCA_014730075.1 bacterium
TACTGGGGGCTGGTGGACAGGATCAGCCCGGAAGCGCCCGTTCCGGTGGTCAGGGTGGAGGAGGAAAACGTCCGTCCTGGTGGTGCCAGCAATGTTGCCTGGAACCTCGCCTCGCTGGGCTGCAATGCGCCGCTGATATCGGTCCTGGGAGAGGATAAGCGCGGTGACGAGCTGACCATGCTGATAGCGGAGCTGGACATACCGACCGGATACCTGGTCAGAGACCCCGCCCGTGTTACCACCGAGAAGGTCCGGATAGTGGCCCACCATCAGCAGGTGGTCAGGGCCGACTTCGAGACCCTGGATGAGACCGGCGGCGATATACTGAAAAAGATCATAGAGAATATAGAGAAGGCGGTGGAGGGGGCAGGTGCGGTGATCATATCAGATTACGGCAAGGGTATAATATCTGCCAGCCTGATGGAGCATGTCCGGAGGATATGTTCGAAAAGGGAGGTGCCTATCCTGGTAGATCCCAAGGAGGGTCATTTTTCGCTCTACAGCGGGGCTTTTGCGGTTACCCCCAACACCAAGGAGGCGGGCGGGTTCTATAACACCCGGATAAGAAACGAGGAAGACCTTCACCGGGTTGGAAGTTCCCTTCTGGAAGACCTTCAGGCCTCCGCGATACTTATTACCAGGGGGGAAGAGGGGATGACCCTCTTCCGTGAAGCTGAAGCGCCAAAGGATTTTCCCACCAGGGCCCAGGAAGTATTCGACGTTACCGGCGCCGGCGATACCGTTATCAGCGTGCTGGCGGCAGCCCTGGCGGTGGGGGCCGATCTGGAAGAAGCGGTAGAGCTTGCCAACATAGCAGCCGGTATAGTGGTGCGCGAACTGGGCACTGCCGCGGTAAATGTAAAAGAACTGTTTGCATCTATTGGTTCCTGATATTATCAATTAGTATCGACAGTTCCGGGGCTCCGGGAAAGGGGCCTGAACCTGGAGGATTTATTTATCTGAGGTCCTGATATGAGCAGCTACGAAAACTGGATTATCGAACCGGACAGGGTCAAGGAATTCTCCGGGAATATGGCGAACGAGAAGATCGTGTTCACCAACGGATGCTACGACCTCATTCATAGAGGCCACGTTAAGCTGCTCAACACCGCCAGGAGCTTCGGAGACTACCTGGTGGTAGGTATCAACAGTGATGACTCGGTGGCGAGGCTGAAGGGGCCGGGAAGGCCGCTCTGCAGCGCCGAAGACCGGGCTTTTGTTCTCCTGAACCTCAGGGCTGTTGATTATGTTACCGTCTTCGATGAGGATACCCCCCAGGAGCTTATAAGGAAGCTTAGACCGGATATCCTGGTCAAGGGCGATGAATACGCCCTGGAAGAGATAGTGGGGGCTGATTTTCAGCTCTCCCGCGGGGCCGCAGTTGAGCGGGTCCCCATGGTGGAGGGCTACTCCACCAGCAGTATCATTGAGAAGATAAGAGAGATGGAGAAGGGTTGATCGCTCAGCCCTGAGATTTTTAACTGGAGGTGCAGTTCGAGATGGCGAAAAAGAGGATACTTATCATGGGCGCTGCCGGAAGGGATTTTCATAACTTCAATACCCTCTTCCGGGACAACGAGGAGTACGAAGTGGTCTCCTTCACCGCGACCCAGATTCCGGATATAGATGACCGTAAGTACCCGGCTGAGCTGGCGGGAAAGCTCTACCCGGACGGGATACCTATCGTACCCGAGGAGAAGCTGGCAGAGCTTATAACCGAAGAAAATATTGAAGAGGTCTACTTCTCCTACAGCGATGTCTCCAACCAGTACATCATGGAGAAGGGCCAGCTGGTAAACTCCCTGGGGGCGCATTTTGTGGTAGCCGGGGCAAAACCGACAATGATCGAATCCTCCAAGCCGCTTATCTCGGTAACCGCGGTGCGGACCGGGTGCGGCAAGAGCCAGACCACCAGGAAGATAGCAAAGATTCTTACTGATGCAGGTAAAAAGGTGGTTGCGATCAGACACCCCATGCCCTACGGCGATCTGGCCGCGCAGAAGGTGCAGCGCTACGGTTCCCTGGAGGACCTTCAGAAACACAACTGCACCATCGAGGAGATGGAAGAGTACGAGCCTCATATAGTGAGCGGGGTTATCATCTACGCGGGGGTCGATTACGAAGCTATCCTCAGAGAGGCGGAGAAAGAGGCCGATATCATCCTCTGGGATGGCGGTAACAACGATATGTGCTTCTACAAGGCAGATCTGAGCATAGTGGTGGCAGACCCGCACAGGCCGGGCGATGAGATCGGCTACTACCCCGGATTCACCAACCTCCTTCTGGCCGACGTGGTGGTGATCAACAAGATAGATACCGCTGACCTGGAGGATATAGAGGTGGTCCGCGAGAATATCGCCTGCTATAACCCCGATGCGGTGGTTATAGACGCCGCGTCACCCCTTACTGTGGAAGACCCCTCCATAATCAGGGGCAAAAAGGTCCTCTGCGTGGAGGATGGGCCTACCCTCACACATGGCGGAATGAAGTACGGAGCTGGCGTTATGGCAGCTTTGAAATATGGCGCCTGCGACCTGGTTGACCCCAGGCCTTATGCCGCGGGTAGGATAGCGCGGACCTTCGAGCGGTATCCCGATATAGGAGTGCTCCTTCCGGCGATGGGTTACGGCAGGGAGCAGGTAGAAGACCTGGAGAAGACAATATCCAGGACCGAATGCGACGCTGTGGTGATAGGAACCCCCATCGACCTGGGCAGAATCCTGGATATCAAGCAGCCCTCGGTGAGGGTAAAGTACGACCTTGACGAGATCGGCCAGCCGGACCTGGCAGAGGTTCTCGAGAGGTTCACCAAATAATAATAAACAACTTTAAGCGAGTACCGTAACTGTTAATTATTATAAGAAATGGCGGTGATGCACGTTGAAATTACAAGAGGTTGATTCAAGGGGTATCTTCTCCGGCTACGGCCTCCCCGTACCGGAGAGTATTCTGATCACTGACCCGGCCGAAGCCGGGGCCGCGGCGAAGAAGCTGGGATGCCCGGTGGTGGTAAAGGCGCAAGTGCTGGTGGGAGGACGCGGAAAGGCCGGTGGCGTCAAGCTGGCAAATACGCCTGAAGAGGCGGCCGAAAAGGCTGAGAAGATCTACGGGATGGATATCAAGGGGCTGAAGGTACAAAAGGTCCTTATTGCCAAAGCGGTAGATATAGAGAGAGAGTTCTACGTGGGAGTGGTCATAGACAGGAGCAGCAGGATGCCTCTTATCATGGTCTCGCCCGCCGGCGGTGTGGATATCGAGACAGTCGCCTCCGAGAATCCAGAGAAGATACTCAAAACCGTAATAGACCCGGCGGTAGGGATTCTGCCATTCCAGCTGCGCGGGATGGCCGGATTCCTGAGCGATGACAAGGAGGTAAAAAAGCAGATAGCAAAAGCTATCAGCGCACTCTATCAGGCCTTTATGGGAGTGGACGCCTCCCTTGCCGAGATCAATCCTCTGGTGGAGTCGCCCGACGGGAAGGTCTGGGCTATCGATGCCAAGATAAATATCGACGACAGCGGGCTTTACCGCCAGAAGAAGATAGCCGCAATGCGCGATACCTCCGCTGAGGCAGAGGCGGAGACTCAGGCGAGGGAAGAGAGCCTCTCCTTCGTCAAGCTCGATGGCAATGTGGGGTGTATCGTAAACGGGGCAGGTCTTGCCATGGCGACCATGGATATGATCAAGCACTATGGGGCCGAGCCGGCCAATTTCCTCGATATAGGAGGAAGCTCCAGCCCGGAGAAGGTCCTGGCCGCTCTGAACATCATCCTGCGGGATGAGAACGTCAAGTCGATCCTTATCAATATCTTCGGCGGGATTACCAGGTGCGACGATGTTGCCAACGGTATTATAGAGGCCCGCAAAAAGATGGATATGGATCTTCCGATGGTGGTACGGCTGACCGGTACTAACAGTGAAAAAGCGATGGAAATACTTGCTGATACTGATCTTATTGCCGCTTCCTCCATGGAAGAGGGCGTCAAGAAGGCGATTGAAGCCGCGAAATAACTGAAAGGATGGTTGCATTGAGTATTCTTGTTGATGAAAATACCAGACTGATAGTTCAGGGGATCACCGGAAGAGACGGTGCGTTTCACGCGGCGCAGATGATCGAGTACGGAACCGAAGTTGTGGGCGGGGTTACCCCCGGCAAGGGCGGAATGACCACCGACAGCGGTGTACCGGTTTTCGATACCATGGAAGAGGCAGTGCGTGAGACCGGAGCCAATACCAGTGTGGTCTACGTACCCGCGCCCTTCGCGGCAGATGCCGTTTTCGAGGCCTGCGACGCCGGGGTAGAGCTGGTGGTATGCATAACCGAGGGGATCCCGGTCGCTGATATGATAAAGGTGCTTCCATACGCCGAGAGAAGGGGGACCAGGGTAGTGGGCCCCAACTCGCCAGGTGTTATCTCTCCCGGTTCGGCGAAGGTCGGGATCATGCCCGGCTCCATTCACAGGAAGGGTAATGTGGGGGTGGTCTCCAGGAGCGGTACCCTCACCTACGAGATAGTATACCACCTCAGCGAAAACGGGTTCGGCCAGTCCACCTGTATAGGTATCGGGGGAGACCCGGTGGTAGGGACCAACCTGCTCGATACCATGGAGCTGTTTGCGGAGGATGATCAGACCGAGATAGTGGTACTGATAGGGGAGATAGGCGGAAATGACGAGGAGAAGGCCGCGGAGATCATAAAGGGCGGATATCCCAGGAAGGTAGCCGGGTTCATCGCGGGCCGCACCGCGCCCCCGGGAAAGAGGATGGGCCATGCCGGTGCGATAGTAACCGGAGGAAGCGGTACCGCCGCGGACAAGATAAAGGCCCTGAACGACGCGGGCGTGCGGGTAGCGGACACACCCGCCCAGATAGTGGATATTGTAAAGGATCTGGCATAGAAAAAGAGGAGGAAGCAGCTTTGGAGAAGACATTTCTTATGATCAAACCGGAGGCAGTGCAGGCCGGCAACCAGGGTCTTATTATAGACCTTCTGCTTAGAAACGGGTTCGCCATTTCAGCGATGAAACAGTTCTCATTCACCGGTGAAAGGGCCGGCCGTTTCTACGCCATGCACAAAGATAAACCTTTCTTTAAAGATCTGATTTCTTATATTACATCTGGAGATGTGATTGGAATAGCTCTGGAGAAAGAAGACGGTATCCGTCTTCTTCGTGTATTGGTGGGAGCCACCAATCCGGCAGACGCCGACCCGGGCACGGTCCGTTACATGTACGGGACCGACCTTCAGCGCAACGCCGTTCACGCCTCCGACTCGCCGGAATCGGCGGAAAAAGAACTTGCTATTGTATTTGGCGAAGATTAATATAGGTGTTTTATGGTTACCGACGTGCCAAAAATGGAGATGAACCTTGCCGAAATGGAGAACGGCCAGACAGCCGAATTCAGAGGCGGGTTCAGGCACAAGCTTCAGGAGCTCGACTGCGACGTAAATGTGGAAGCTACCCTGACCGTAATGGAGGGAAGCTACCTGATCGAGGCCGAGACCAGCTGCCTTCTGAGCGGGTGTTGCGACAGATGCCTGAATCCTGTTGAGGAGAGGGTGCACGGCACCGTGGAGATACTTCTCAGAAGGACTGCCGCCGAAGAGAACGGAGAACAGGATGAATCACTTCCCGCCGTCTCTCCGGAGCAGGAGGTAAGCTACGACATATTCCCACGGGTGCTGCAGTTTCTGCTTCTGGAGATCCCGCAGAAGATAATCTGCTCGACGGACTGCCAGGGGCTCTGCCCATTATGCGGGAAGAACCTCAATGAGGGCGAATGCCAGTGCGAGGAGCAGGAGGGCGATCCCAGGTGGGAGCCCCTGAAGAAGCTTATGAACGACCAGTAACCATATAGCAGATGATTTTGTAATTTAAGGAGTAATCATGGCCGTACCGAAGAGAAGAACATCAAAGTCCAGAAAGAGGAAGCGCCGGACTCACTGGAAGGCGCAGACCCCCGGCATCACCAAGTGTTCTCAGTGTCACCAGCCTAAACCGCCTCACGCCGTCTGTCCTAACTGCGGCTATTACGCCGGCAGAGAGGTTATCAGCAAGGAAGAGGAAGAAGAGTAGAGTAATCCTTTCCCGCATCCATTACAGCGCGGGAATTCAATGGGGACGCAATGAAGATAGCAGTTGACGCAATGGGCGGAGACAGGGCTCCGGAGGAGATAGTGGATGGTGTGGTAAGGGCCGTGGCCGATGCCGGAGGAGATATAGATATCGTTCTGGCCGGAAAAATCTCCGAAATAGAGAGCTGTTTCGATCGCGGGGGGTATTCCAGAGATCATATAGATATGGTGGAAGCTCCCGAGGTGGTTGGTATGAGCGAAAGCCCCGCTGCCGCGTTCAGGAAGAAGAAGAGATCTTCCATCGCGGTTGCAATCGAGAAACACCGGGCCGGAGAGGCGGACGCGATTTTCAGCGCCGGCAACACCGGGGCTACAGTGGCAGGTTCGCTCCTGTCGCTGGG
The DNA here is from genome assembly GCA_014730075.1 of bacterium. GTDB lineage: Bacteria > Krumholzibacteriota > Krumholzibacteriia > Krumholzibacteriales > WJIX01 > WJIX01. The sequence continues at coordinate 6,478 of WJIX01000157.1, forward strand.
AAGAATCCCCGGGATCAGCAGGCCGGCGATAGCGATAACATACCCCACCGAAGGGGGAGATCTGGTACTTCTGGACGGGGGAGCCAACTCAGACTGTTACCCCCATCATCTGCTTCAGTTCGCCTCCATGGGTGCTATTTACGCCGAGTTTTTTCTGGGGAAGGAGAATCCCAGGGTGGGGCTTCTGAATATAGGTGAGGAGAAATCAAAGGGTAACGAACTGACCAGAGAGACATATACTCTCCTGGCCGACAGCGGGCTTAACTTCATCGGCAATGTAGAGGGTAAAGATGTATTCGAGGGCGCGGCAGATGTGGTGGTAACTGACGGATTCGTAGGAAATACGGTTCTGAAGTTTACCGAGAGCCTGATTTTTTATATTATGAGAATATTGAAAGAGGCCGCCGGCAGTTCCGTTCTTTCAAAGGCGGGATTGCTGTTTATGAAACCGGCCCTGAAGAAGCTTAAGAGTAAGCTCGATTATGCGGAGTACGGGGCCATGCCCCTTCTTGGAATTAACGGTTCGGTCTTTATCGCGCATGGCGGCTCCAGCGCCAGGGCGATAAGAAGCGGGCTTCTTTCCATATCCAGGTATCATGGAAGCGGAGTGAATGAGAGGATTATTAGGAGAATGAAGGGAGATCCTGATTGAGTTCCAGTAAAGATGCAAGAGGCGCCTGCATAACCGGTATCGGCTGTTATGTTCCGGAAAAGGTTCTTACCAACGAGGACCTGGAGAAGATGGTTGATACCAGCGATGAGTGGATCGTTACCAGGACCGGTATCAGGGAGAGAAGGATTGCGGCGGAAACAGAGGCAGCCAGCGATCTGGCCTATCATGCAGCCAGAGAGGCGATGAAAAAGGCCGGGATCAAGGCGAAGGACCTGGATCAGATAATAGTGGCAACTGCCACATCGGACATGATATTCCCCTCAACTGCCTGCGTGCTGCAGGACCGGCTTGGTGCGAAAAATGCCGCCGCCTACGATCTGACCGCCGCCTGCTCGGGATTCATATACGGACTTTCCATGGCGCATTCGATGATATTGACCGGGAAAGCTGAGAAGATACTGGTAATCGGTGCGGAGGTACTCTCCAGCATGACTGATTACACCGACCGGACAACCTGTGTCCTCTTCGGTGACGGGGCTGGCGCGGTAGTGGTTGAACCATGTGAAGCGGGGAAGGGCATTCTGGCAACATATATGCGATCTGACGGTTCCTACACCGATCTTCTGTACAAGCCGGGCGGCGGTTCCAGAATGCCGCTTACTGCTGAGAGAATAAGGCAGGGGAAGCAGTATATTCATATGAAGGGCGACGGCCTGTTCAAATACGCCGTTAAGGCGATGGTCAGCGCTGCGCGCAAGACCGCCAGCGATGCCGGTCTTACCACTGAGGATGTGGACTACCTGATACCCCATCAGGCCAATATCAGGATAATAGAGGGGGTTAGAAAAAGGTTGAAGTTAACCAAGGATCAGGTAATAGTAAATATAGATAGAATCGGCAATACCTCATCAGCCAGTATCCCGATCGCCTGGTGCGAGTTCGAGCGTGACCACCCCGAGAGGGTCTCAGAGGGAGATATTTTCATGCTGGTCGCATTCGGAGGGGGACTGACCTGGGGCGCCGTACTGTATAAGAAGTAGGGACTTACAAGAATTAGAGAGGGAGAAGCAGTCAATATGAAAGCACCTTTGATATTTCCGGGACAGGGCTCCCAGTTCGTGGGTATGGGAGCCGACCTCTACGCGGAGTTTCCCAGGGCCAGAGATATATTCGACCGGGCCGATGAAGCTCTCGGGTTCGGTATGACCGAACTCTGCTTCGAAGGAGAAGAAGAAATACTGACCGAGACCAGAAACGCCCAGCCGGCCATCCTGCTTCACAGTGTGGCCGCTCTGGAGGTTCTCAGGGAGGAGATAGGCCTGGAGCCCTCAGTTACAGCTGGCCACAGCCTGGGAGAGTATTCCGCGCTGGTGGCGGCGGGGGTTCTGGACCCAATGGATGCGCTAAAGATAGTTCGGCGCCGCGGAGAGCTGATGTTCCGGGCCGGGCAGAAACATCCCGGTACCATGGCTGCCGTCCTTGGTATGGATCGAGAGCAGGTCGGAGAGATATGCAAAGAGGTATCCGGAGATGACAGCGTGGTTGTGCTGGCCAATATAAACTGCCCGGGGCAGATTGTGATATCCGGGCACGTGGAGGCGGTCAAAGAGGCCATGGAGGAGGCCGGAGAGCGTGGAGCAAAGAGGGTTGTCCAGCTAAATGTGAGCGGGGCTTTCCATTCGCCCCTGGTGGCCGAGGCGGAACAGGAGCTGGTGGAGTATATCAAAAGCTTCGATATAAATGATGCGGCGGTGGATGTCATATCCAACGCCGACGCACAACCGGTCAAGACCAGGGAAGAGATAGTCCGGAGTCTTTCCAGGCAGCTGACCAATCCGGTCCTGTGGGAGGATTCCATGAACCTGATGCTGGAGAGCTCCGATGACCAGCAGATCCTGGAAGTCGGACCGGGCAAGGTCCTGACCGGCCTGATGAGGCGGATAGACCGGAGCCGGACTACAGTCCCCTGTGGCAGCGCCGAACAGATCAAGAAATTGGTTGCCGAAATGGTACGGTTGGCATAAAGTTACTTTACGTAAATTTTATTTTGTGTTAAAGAGTTGTTTCTATGTTAGAGGTTGAAGGAAAAACGGCGGTTATAACTGGTGCTGGACGAGGTATCGGCAGGGATATCGCGCTTGTTCTCGCCGAGGCGGGAGTAAGCAGCGCGGTAGTTGATATCGATCCCGGGGGTGTGGAAGAGACCGCCGGTATGGTGAAAGAGTCAGGCGCCGGAGCGAAAGCGCTGAGGTGCGATATCACCGATCCGGATGAAGTAAAACGCTGCGCGGGGGAGATCCTGGAGTGGAAGGACCAGGTCCACTTTCTGGTTAACAACGCAGGGATTACCCGCGACAATCTTCTTCTCAGGATGAAGGACCGGGAGTGGGAGGATGTACTGAAGGTTAACCTGACCGGGGCGTTCAACTTCACCAGGGCGATAGCCAGGCATATGCTGAAGAAGAGGTTCGGCAGGATAGTGAATATCGCTTCGGTGATCGGTCTTATCGGAAACGCCGGGCAGGCCAACTACGCGGCAAGCAAGGCAGGCCTTATCGGTTTTACCAGGTCGGTAGCCAGGGAGCTGGCTCCGCGCGGAATCACCGCCAACGCGATCGCGCCGGGGTTCATACAGACCGCCATGACCGATAAGCTCTCAGAGGATGTGACTGCCAGCATGATGGGCAGCATTCCTCTGGGCAGGTTCGGTACCGGCCGGGATGTCGCCTCTATCGTTCTCTTTCTGCTTTCCGAGCTGGGAAGTTACGTAACAGGCCAGGTAATAAATTGTGATGGTGGCATGGTAATGGATTGAACCGATGCCCTAGACAGGAGGTATGACAGGAAATGTCACATAAGGATAGAGTTATTGAAGTGATCGAAGAGCAACTTTCGGTTAACCGTGATCAGATCAAGGAAGATGCTTCATTCATAGATGACCTGGGAGCCGATTCACTGGATACCGTTGAACTGGTTATGGCCCTGGAAGAGGAATTCAGCATGGAGATCCCGGACGAGGAAGCGGAAAAGATAACCACGGTAGGGGAAGCGATTAAATACGTGGACGAAAACGTCAAGGAATAGATTGTTTTTAAAGGTGCCCGGTCAGATTTGAGGCCGGGTTCCGCCTGAATATGGACAGAGCGGCCAGCCGGCTTGCTCTGTCCGTATATCGGAATTGATACGGGAGAGGAACATGTCCAAAAGAAGAGTGGTTGTCACCGGAATGGGGCTGATCAGCCCATGCGGTAAGAGTGTAGAGGAGAGCTGGAATAATATCAGGGAGGGGAATTCCGGGATTGACCTGATAAAGGCATTTGATGTAAGTGAATACAGGAGTCAGATAGGGGGCGAGGTCAAGGAGTTCGACCCTGCCGACTATATCGACAAAAAGCAGGCCAAGAGGATGGACAGGTACTCTCAGCTTGGTGTTGCGGCATCCCGTGAGCTGGCCGGCATGGTGGGCCTGGAGGGAATGGACAACGAGAGGGTAGCCACCATTATCGGGTCCGGTATCGGCGGTATAAGCACCTTCGAGAAGCAGCACGGAAGACTGGTGAAGATGGGCCCGAACAAGATCAGCCCGTTTTTCATACCGATGATGATATCAGACATGGTCGCCGGATTGATATCGATAGAGTACGGTCTCAAGGGTCCCAACTACACCTCCGTATCCGCGTGCGCCTCCGGGGGGCACGCCATTGCTTCAGCTTTTATGAGTATCAAAAACGGCTATGCCGACGCCGCTGTTACCGGCGGGGCCGAGGCGACCATATCGCCGATGGCCCTGGGGGGTTTCTGCTCCATGAAGGCGCTTTCAACCAGGAACGACAATCCTCAGGCGGCCAGCAGGCCGTTTGACCGCGACCGGGACGGGTTCATCATGGCTGAGGGCTCGGGGCTGATCTTCCTGGAGGAGCTCGAACATGCCAGATTACGCGGCGCTGAAATATACGCGGAGCTGGTCGGAGTGGGTATGACAGCGGATGCCTATCACATGACATCCCCTGTGCCTGGCGGAGGGGGAGCGGTCCGGTCTATGAAGATGGCGCTGAACGACTCAGGACTTGAAGCTGGAGATATAGATTATATCAACGCTCACGGTACATCCACACCTTATAACGATCCGGCCGAATCTGAGGCGATCCGTACTGTCTTCGGTGAAGAAGGCAGAGTCCTGGTAAGCTCTACCAAGTCAACCACAGGCCATCTTCTGGGAGCGGCCGCAGGGCTGGAGGCGGTTGTGTCCGTGATGGCCCTTCGAGAGGGTATAGTACCACCCACCATCAACCTGGAAAATGTGGATGAGAAATGCCGCCTGAACCATGTGCCGGAAGCAAGGGAATTTGACCTGAATACCGTTATCAGCAATTCCTTCGGATTCGGGGGTCACAACGTCAGCCTGGTGTTCACCCGTTATAACGGATAATTGCGAAGAATGGTCTTATGGACAAATACAGGAAACGGATCAAGAACTTCATGGAGGGGAAAACCCACGATTCAGGGTGCCACCTGGATGAGCTGGAAGAGAAAATAGGGTACCATTTCCACAGCAGGGACAATCTCCTGGAAGCCCTGACCCACAGCTCCATACTTGGCGAGCTCTCCTCCAGGAATGATGCCACCACCTACGAGAGGCTGGAGTTTCTCGGAGACGCCGTCCTGGGCCTGGTGACTACCGAACTGCTGATGCGTCAATACCCCCGGGAGAACGAGGGGCAGCTTACCAAGAAGAAATCCCTGCTGGTCAGTACCGGGCTTCTTTCCAAGAAAGCGGAGAGGCTCGGACTCAATGATCATATCATACTCAGCAAGAACGCCTTCATGGGCGGGGTGCAGGATAGAGAATCGATACAGACCGCCGTACTGGAAGCTATCATAGGGGCGCTTTATCTGGACGGCGGAATGGAGCCGGCAAAGAGTTTTATCGAGGGCTTCATACTGGACAGGGTGGAGGAGGATATACAGCACCGCGACCATATCAATTACAAGAGCGAGATGCAGGAGCTGACCCAGAAGATATACGGTGTATACCCCAGCTACCGGGTCAGGAGCACCCGGGGGCCGGAGCATGACAAGATGTTCTGGGTGGAGGTTGAAATCGATGGCAGAGTAGTAGGCCTTGGGCGGGGGAGCAGCAAGAAGGACGCCGAGCAGATGGCGGCCAAGGAAGGCCTGGCCCGGCTTGAGAAGGAGGGTGAGAATTCTGATGAGTAAGGATCAGCCGGAAAAAAAGAAAAAGCTGGACTTCCCATTCATTTTTGGCGCGGACTGGGACTATCTCTGCGAGGAATGTGAGCTTCCCTGCCAGATGGATACCATCAACCTGGACTGCTACCGAAGATTCTTCCTCAGGGGCCTGGCCCACTGTTCCTACTTCGTCTACGGATACTGCTTTCTGACCGAGCAGCCGGGATGTGTATTTGACAATGGCGGAAAGCATGAAACATACTGGCTGAACCTGCTGAATGATTACTTTCACAACGTACATCAGAAGGAGATGGATGACCAGTACCTTCAGGGCAGGGAGCAGGTCCTCAAACTGATCGAGGAGCAGATCGAGCGCAACAATGTCTACCTGTGCAGATACCTGGAGGAGTACTACAACCGCATCATGGAAATAGGGGGAGGTTTAAGCGAGGATATGCTGGTGCGATTGGATGAGGCATATCTGTCGCTGCTGAGGGGGATCAAGAGAAAGACCGACTGATCCCTAGAACCTGTAAGAACCTGAAAGAGTAACCCGCGTTATATCCTCAGATTCGTTCAGATATTCGCTTTCTGCTTCCATTTGACCCACCGATACCGCCAGATCAACCATGATCACCCGGTCTATCAGGGCCCCAGCCCCGAAGGTAAAGTACTGCCTCTCCTGGAGTACATCGAACTGCCCCCACTCGGATACAATATAATACTCGAAGCCATCCGCCAGAATCTCTTCCTCGATGAAAGCGATCTCCTCGAATCCGGTAAATCTGGCCGGCATGTAGGTATACCCGGCGCGCAGTTTGATAGGCTGGTCAGGTACGGTAAATTCCACTCCGGCATGTAAATCCACCACTTCATTGAGGATATCCTCCTCAGGGTAGAGTTCGTTGAACAACCTGGTACCGTTGTACTTGGTCTGGCTGTAATCGCAGTACTCGGCGTCGGCACTGACCAGGAAATTGAACAGCTGGTAACTGATTCCCAGCCTGAATTTCATCGGCAGTGTGTATTCGTCCTCTACCAGAAGATATGTGGGGTCTGTCTCCCAGGCCACGCCGTCCGAATAGTTCCCGATATAGTCCTCCACGGCATCCCCGTCTATTGATACCCATACCGGAGAGCTTGCCATGAAGCCGAAATTCAGCCCCTCTATCACCTTGTACATCAGGCCGAACTCCAGGCTCACCGCGTCCAGGTCGGCGGAGGTATTATCGGTGAAGGTATAGGTGGAAAGATCGCCGGTGCTTTCGAAATAGAACTCTTCGGTGTATTCCAGGGACTGGTCCCATACCACCAGATTAGCTCCCAGGGAGGCCCTGGGTGATACATCAATCCCCGCACCGAAACGGTACTGGTAGATGGAGCCGGTCTGAGAGAGCCGGTTCTCCAGTATTCCGCCCAGGTCGGGACGGATTGATGTCTTGAAATGTTCCCTGTCGGCGCTTCCCATCCTGAATGCCCCGAACCCAAGGACCAGCGATCCCCGGTATGTCGGATAGGGGTAGACGAATGAAACGTGGCCTATACCGGTAGTGGAGAAGGGGAGCTCCGATTTGTAACCGGAATATGAAAGGGCCAGGTCGTTGTCCACGTGATCGATCCCCAGGGTAAATTCCTTCTTCCTGATCTGGGCAAGACCGGCCGGATTGTATACCAGCCCGTAGGCATCATCGCTGACCGATGTATACGCTCCACCCAGGGCAAGGGCTCTGGCCCCGGCATCTCCGGTGGTGATTATGCCCATTCTGTTAAGCTGAAGGACTCCAAGTGATTGGGCATTAGCGCCCGTCCCGGCCAGTAGTATAAGAAGAACAGCCGCCGTAAACATTTTGTAAATCAAGGTCCACCTCTACTTGCAGAATTTCTGGATTCGGATAATAAATGCCGGCCTTCCAGGCCCCTAATCCCTGTCCCGTTCTTTCTTTTTCTTCTTACCGCTGGTTCTCTTGCGCGAGGAGCGGTCCCTGGATCTGTTCCTGTCGTCTGACCTGGACCTGGTAGTTCTCCTCTTGCGCACTTCTACCTTCTGTTCCTTCTTGCCAATAGAACGGGGTGTTCCCGGAGATACGTTCACCGGTGTGCCGGGATCGTAATTTCGCTGGCTTCCAACATTCTGGGAGTCCCTGCTCCTGAAATCCCTTCCCGGTATGACAGACCTTCGGAAAGTAACTCCGTCTTCTCCGGTTATCAGGATCTCGGAATGCCACCAGGGATCGTGGTAGTAATCATTCCACAGCCCCGGATAAGGCATCCTGGCGTAACTGGGGGAGAAGAAGGCGTGAGTGTGGCAGTCATAGCAGGATGCGTAGTCATAATCGTATGTAGATGTTTCAACCGCGGGATGGTTCAGGACCGTGTAACACCCTGAAGATATCAGCAGGACCGTAAGAATTAAGAGAGGCCGGTTGATGCTGCTTGTTATATTCATCACATACTCACCTTAAATAGTATAATCTACCGCAGGATTAAAGTCAACAGGGGTGATTGCCCCCCTGCATCTTAAATCTTGAAAATTCTCTGGAGATATGATAAATTATCAGTAGCTCCGTAAATGAGAAATAGGGGGATCATAATGATAAAGAGAGTTCTGTTATGCCTTGCGGCTGTATTGCTGTCTGCCGCATTCTGCTGCTGCAGGGAGGAAAACAGGATTTCAGACCCGGAGACCGGTGGTGGTATTGGCTGGCCTGAAAGGTCGGTGAAGGAAAACTGTGTAGAGCTTCTGGAGATGACTCTCAGTCACAGCGCCCCGGAGAAGTACCGGGAGCTTCTCCTGAAACCGGATACCAGCGGGACATTCCCTGAGGGGTATAGATGGATTAATAACGCTGCTGAGCCTGACTCTGAACTTCCTCCATCAATAGATTATCATATGGATATCGATGCGGTAAGCAGGGTGATCAGTCACGCTGAGGAGATGGAGCTGGAGATTGAAGGGGGGAACCTTTACAGCGAGAGCTATTTCCGCGGTAAGAGATGTGATAACTGCTGGTCCACAATCAGGGAATACCGGCTCATGGCGATGATGGACAACAATAAGACCTATTACGGGTATTTCCGGATCAGCGTATTTATAGGCCCGGACCCTGACGAGAGCGGCAAGTACCTGATCTACCAGGCAACCGACCTGCCTGCTCCCACTGCCGGATCGGGAAAGTTCCCTGCCGGTGTTGAGGACACCTCTCTGGGGGAGCTGAAGCATTTTTACAGGGAGTTCCCGTAAGTAGCAGGAAGAAGAAAGGTTGTTATGCCGAACAAAATTCTCGCTTCTGCAATGGTATCTATCCTGGCCCTTCTTTCTCTGTCCTGCGGGGAGAAGAAGAGTGAACCTGGAAACCAGTCGATGGAATGGCCCGACCGCACCAAAAAGGAAGACTGCATCAGGATTCTTGAAATGTCATTCCGGCATAGAGATATCGAAAGGTACCGGAATCTGATTCTTGAACCGGACAGCACCGCCATTTTCCCAGAGGGCTTTAAGTACCATTACCTGCAGGATGATATGGAAGCTCCGGTAATGAGTATAAACTACTCGGATGAGATAGGGATAACCTCGGGGCTTTTCAACCATGCAGATACACTGGATCTCAGAATTTCACCGGCAGGATGGGAACGTTTGAAAAGTTTCCGCGGCAGGCCCTGTGAGGATTGCTGGAAAACAGAAAGAGAAGAACTCTTTGTATATGAATATGGAGACCGCACTTTCAGAGGTGAATATATTGCCGGCATCATAATAGGGCCAGACCCCGCTGATACTGATAAATACCTGATCTATCAGATTGAAGGCGAGATTGGGGAAAAAGGCCCCGGCAGGGGATTGCAGGAGAAGAAGTAGTAATAAGTTATTCTGCAGGTTTATACACAGAAAGGCAGATCATGAAGGTGGAAATTCTGACTCTAGCCATGGCAGCTCTCTTGTCAGCAATGCTTGTAAGCTGCGAAAAGGACAGTGAGCGGATAGTGAGCAATGAAGAGGATGACTCCAGGACCGCGAAGCAGGACTGTATAGATATGCTGGTTGAATCATTGTACAGTGAAGATATCGAAGAATATGCGGAGGTGCTTCTTGAACCGGGAACTTCCGGTGATTATCCTGAAGGGTATATCTGGTATAACCAGACGGAGGATATAAGATCAGGGGCTGTAGCTGATACCTTCCTTACCTTCGAAGAGGATACCGCGATGATAAAGGAGGTTCTGCTTCACGAAGTAGGCCTGGAATTCATGATATATCCATCCGGCTGGGACAGCCTCGAAATGTTCCGGAACCTCCCCTGCACGAACTGCTGGGAGACAGTAAGGGGATATAAAATAGACATTTCCTTTGATTCCGGACGGCACGTCATGGGTGATTATTACCTGAGGTTTCTGGTCGGGCCCGACCCATCCGACAGTGATAAATACCTGATATACCAGATTGAAGACCTGCGGGTACCACCCGGAAAAGTAAACATGAAAGGTTTAATCTCTGAAGATGTATCTTTTGGAGCGATAAAGGGAATGTTTAAGAAGGAGTAGTAGTCATTCATGAAAAAAACTCTTTTAATCCTTGCAGCGGCCACCGTGCTTTCCGCCCCCTTTACAGGCTGCGAAGAGGAGGACAGCGTAACCAGCCCCGTCGAAAGCGGTATTGACTGGCCGGACCGGACCGAGGCCGAAGACTGCGTTGCGATAATGGAAATGGTATTCCGGCATGGGAATATTGATAAGTACAGGGATCTGCTCTTAAGGCCCGATACCAGTGGAGTCTTTCCACAAGGGTATATCTGGTTTAATCAGGTAGAAGATATCACAGGTGGAGAAGTGGAAGATCTTTATCTTAATTGCGATCAGGATATCGCGGCAACAGACAGCATCCTGTCTAATTCCGATTCTCTTTACCTGGATATATTTACAGCGGATTGGGACAGTCTCGAAATCTTCCGCGGTAAGCCCTGCTCTGATTGCTGGAAGACCATCAGATCTTACCATCTTTTCTGGAGGATGGATAGCGGCAGGAATTACTTCTGTTATTTTTATTTGAAATTAATCATAGGCCCGGACCCGGATGAAGATAACAAATATCAGATATATGAAGCATTTGACCTGCAAGAGCCTTTTGTATCAGGAAGATGCAAACTCCCTGAGAATTCAGAATACACTTCATTGGGGGAACTGAAGGATTATTTTCTCAGATAATGGCAGTGAATGCCATGATAGTTTCTCGCAGAACCTCTTCCGATAAAAGATTGAGTTAATCTGCCGATACAATTATATTACAGTAGAATGATTTCCGGTATTGAAGAGTTGGCAGGCAGGCTGGATCGCAGGTTCATCAAACTGTTCTGGCATAACTTATGCCTTGATAAAGGGGCAAATTAAAAGAGAGCAATTCATACAATGAAAAAACTTGTAATATCAATAATAATAGCTGTTTTACTATCGCCGCCAGCAGCTTCCCAGACAGCTTCCGAGCATGAGTCGATGAATTACTACATAAAGGGAGGTATGTACGAGAGCTGGGGAAATCTCACCTACGCATATTCCTATTACCGGGCCGCTGATCAGAAAGACCCGGATAACCCGATGATCAAGCTGGCACTCGCCGGTGTCGCTCTGAATATGGGAAAGTTCGGGGAAGCGGCGGAGTACGCCTCCTGGCTGGTAGATGAGAATGCCGAGGTAGTGGAAGGATCGATCTATCTGGCAGAGGCGAATTATCGCCTGGATAAGCCGGAGGAGGCGGCCGCCAACCTGGAACGGGTACTGGATGATATGTCAGGACCCCGGAAGGTCAGAGTGCTGAGGTTCCTTTACAGGATCTACAATGAACTGGATCAGACCGAAAAGGGGATAAACACCCTGGAGGAGGCCGCAGAGCTTAACCCCGGAGATATTTTCGTCAACTACCGGCTTGGCCTGGAGAAAGCCCGGGCCGGGGACAGGGCTGAGGCTGCCCGTTACCTGGAGAGAGTGGTAGATGTTGACCCCGCCTACGCCGACGCTTCGGCCATAACAGCCGCGCTTCTGATAGAGCTCGGGCAGAGATCGAAAGCAAAAAAGATCCTTAAGGAATCTTTTCAGGCAGACCCGGAGAACAGGGATGTTGCGGCCCGCCTCTTTGAGATGATATCAGAGGATGAGGATTATGGCTACGGCATCTCGATACTGGAACCTCTTTACGGGGAGGGGAGGCTGAGAAACAGGGGGCTGGTGGAGCTGGGCCGGTATTACTACGAGACCGGCAGAAATGATGAAGCCGTAGAGGTATACAGGGCCCTGATGGATAAGAGTGGCCCAAAGGCCCCCATCCTGAGGATCATCTGCGATATAGAGCTTGAATCGGGGAATTTCAGGAACGCGGTAAGATGTCTGCGGGACCTTGCAGAGGAGCAGCCGGAGAACTTCGATAACTATGTCGGTTTTCTTCTGATAATACACGGGGTGGCAGGAGAGCCCTCCAGCCCCGATCAGGAGGCAGAGATATCAGATGTTGACAGCATCCGTTTCATGGAGAAGGCGATCAGCACCCTTGACCATGGATCGGTACGCCACAATTACATCATGGGTATGGTGCTCAACGAGTCCCAGAACTATCAGGAGGGCCTGGAGTACCTGATCAGAGCGGAGGAGCTCAGCCCCGGTGACCGTGATGTGTTGCTGGAGCTGGCCCGCTCACTCCAGGAACTGGGAAGGGTGCCGGAGGCCCTTGACCGGGTGAAGAAACTCTACAACGCCGATACCGAAGACCCGGTGCTGAATAACTACTACGGATATCTGCTGGCCCTTACCGGCGACCGGCTCAATTTCGCGGAGCAGCTGCTTAACCATGCCCTGGAGCATGATCCGGAGAACGGATACTACCTGGACAGCCTGGGCTGGATCAAGTATAAGAAGGGTGAGTACCGCCGGGCACTGGAGATATTGACCGACGCGGCCAGGGCGGTGAATGACGATCCCAAGATCTGGGAGCATATCGGGGATACTTATGTCAAACTGGAGGCCCTGGATGAAGCCAGAAGAGCTTACAGGAAATCGATCGAGCTCAGTTCCAAGAAGGATGAGATCATCAGGAAACTGCAGAATATCAGCTAGGGTGATCAGGTCAACCGCCAGAGCATCGATTAATCCCGCATTTCTATTTTTATTAATCATTCTCCTGCAGGGCTGCGGTTCCAGCTCTATCGGGACCGTTCCGGTAAGAACCCGTGACGATTACTATGATATCTACCCTGGTTTTGCCGCCGGGGACACCGCTTCGGCGAGCGGAAGGGCCAGGATAGAATTCGAGAACTACCGTTTCAGGGGAAAGTTCAGGTACCTGCGCAAGGGCGGGAACCTCAGGGTTGATTTCACCCATTCCTCTCTGCTGGGCGCGGTGGAGGCAGAGGGAACACTATTTATCAGCCCGGAGGGGATGACCCTCTTCGACCAGAAGGAGGGACGGTTATACCGGAACGGCCAGTGTGCCCGTATGATCGAGGAGGCGGTTGGAGCGGCCGTGGAACCGGGGGATGTAATGCTGGCGCTTCAGCTGAGCTATCCCGGCTATCCCGAGATAGTCGCCGCTGAGACCGCCGCGGAGGGGAGGCGCTGGAAGCTGATCTGTATCTGCAGGAGCAGGGAGCTGGAGCTTTCGGGGGAGCAGCCGGGCCGTCTGGAACTTTTGAAGATCAGACGAACTGACGGAGAATGGAGCTTTGAGATAAACTACCACTACGGCTCTTTCGGCGGCCATTACCCGGAGAGGATTGTTATTACCGGCTCAGATGGGTCTGTTCGGATAACCCTGAAGGTTGAAAACTACGGAGAGGGTACGGAAAAAGTATGAAAAGAGATCCTTCCGGTGGAACTTTCGGGAACGGATATTGTATACTTATTAGGCCGGAAGATAGAGAGCTTATGGTGAGGCGCAGTACTGACCGGCAGGCCTTTTGAAGGAGATAGATTGAACGACAGGAAAAACCCGATACCGGATAATAATAGAAAGTCGGAAAAAACGGATGAAGAACTGATCCTGGCTGTACAGCAGGGCGACAACCGGGCGTTCGATATTCTGGTGGAAAGGTACAAGAACCGGCTATTTGCCTACCTGCTCAGGATGCTGTCGGACCGGGACAAGGCGGAGGAGATAGCCCAGGAGACATTCGTTCGAGCATATATGAACGCGGACAAATACAAGACCATTGCAAAGTTCTCGACCTGGCTGTATACCATAGGAACCAACCTGGTCAGAAACCATATAAGAAAGATGAAGAGAAGACCCAGCACCTGGAGTCTCTGGAACGAGAGCAGGGGGGATGAGGGGCAGTGGATGGAGATAGAGGACAGCAGCCAGGACGCGGAGCAGCTGGCTGACAGGAGCGGCCTCCAGGAGCTGATAGATCAGGCGATCCAGAAGATACCGGTCAAATACCGCTCCGCATTCGTGCTTAGAGAGCTCGAACAGCTCAGTTACGACGAGATCGCCGCCACCACGGGAATAAAACTGGGAACGGTCCGTTCCCGGATCAATAGAGGAAGAAAGTATTTCAAGGATGCAATAGCGCCCTATTTAAAGGATGACAACAGATTCAAGGAGACCCCAAAATGAAATGCTCACAGGCAAGAGAATACTACTTCAGTAACAGGGACGGATTGCTGAACGAATCGGAAAGGATGGAGCTTCAGAAGCATATGGAGGGATGTGAAGATTGCGCTCGCTTCCGAGAGGAGATGGATCAGTCCCTCAGTCTGCTGGAGGAGCTTCCTCCGGCGGAAGTATCGGAGAGCTTTGTCTGGAATGTAAAGAGAAAGATCTCTCAGAAGAAGGTAGACCTTATCCGCAGCGAGTATCAGTTCAGGGAAGGACAGAACTGGATATCCAGGTTCGTGGCTGGCGCGGCCGCGGCGTTCGTAATCCTGGCGCTGGGCGCCTGGTTCTACCTGGGCACAGGCACCGAGCCAGGATCGATCACGGTGGCCGAGAGTGATAATACCGCCGGCGAGGAGCTGAGCAGGGCCAGGACTGATTACCGGAAGATGGAATTCACCAGTACCGGTTACCCGGCCGGACTGCGCATGGTGAATGACGATTTTTACGAAAATGGGGGCAATCCTTCATTTGATATGAAGGAGCAGTACCAGCTTAATTACCTGGTCCAGGAGAACAAGCTTCTAAGGCAGCAGGTGATGGCGTACCGAAACGAGAACCTCAAGCTGCGGAGGATGCTTCTGAAGTACGTGAACAACAAGTAGAACGGAATAAAATCAACCGGGAATACCCGGCCTTTAAGCCAGCCCGGGCGGGAATGCCGACACCCGCCCGGGTATTTTATTGCCCCGGTTCGAATAATCGTAATTTGGCTTGAAAAGGGGGCTGATTACTCCTATTCTTAATCAGGAGGTAATAATGAAGAAAATAATTCTGTTACTACTGGCTATTCCGGCCATTCTGGCCCTTTCCTGCCAGCAGGGGATGGTATATCCTCCCGCAGGCTCCTACAGCGATGTCGTGCTTGTCACAGAGACCGCCAAACCATCTGGTGAAAATGTTGCGATAATAAGAGCCCTCCAGCACGAGCTTAACTACTACACCAAAAACGAGATACAGTTCAAACTGAGCATGGTCAGGGCTTCTGAGATCAGAAAGGAGCCCCCTACCAAGAACATGGTCATCTACGGGGTGGCCCGAAGCGGCGAAATAGGGAATGTCATAGAGAGTTTCATAGGCACAGCCGCGGTTCGCAAGGTAATAGAGGGAAACGAAAATATCTTCAAGAGGATGAATTACCCGGTCACCGGGCAGCTTACCGTGGTGGTAACCGCGCCTACCAGGAGACAGCTGGTGGATGTTACCAGGAAGAATGGCGCGCTGATACGTGAGATAATAGAGAAGCACAACAGGATGCGGCTCAGAGATTACCTCCTGAAGGAGCAGAAGGACCAGGTCAGAAAGCGGCTGAAGATAGAGTACGGTTTTGAAATAGGGATATCCTCCCTCTATGAGATTAATCAGGAGAGAGAAGATGTTCCCGGGGTAGAGATCATCCGCAGGACCCCGCACCGCGGTATATCGGTTTTCTGGCAGAAATGGGACCAGGAGTACCTGGCCCTGTCCGATTCCACCAAACTGTATAACATCCGGGCCGAATTGGCATGGAAAATGTATTACAAGGATGTGATGCGAAGGGACCTGGTTTCCTTCTCCAGGGACGAGCTGGGAAATTATGATGTCATCAGGATGGACGGATACTGGGAGAAGAAGGACGATATATACGGGGGTCCCTTTATATGTTATTTTATACTGGATGGTTATAGAAAGAAATTATGGGTGGTGGACCTTCTGGTCTACGCCCCCGGTTTCGACAAACATATCCTGCTGAGAGAGCTTATGAGTATTGCTGAGAGCTTCAGGTACTAGCAAAATCTTGACAGGACCGGATAAATATAATACCTTAGCGCTGGATATTTGAGAGGTAAAACAAAGATGGACAGCGATTTGAAAGAGGAATTCAGGCAGCTGCTCGAGCGGTTCGAGGAGGCGCCACGGTCACGACTGTTTGCCCCGGTCGCGGATATGTACCGTAAGACAGGCGATCTGGACAGGGCGGTGGAGATCTGCAACCAGGGCCTGGAGATCTATCCTGATTACGTCAGCGCCAGGGTTATTCTCGGAAAGTGCTTCTACGACAAGGGTGCCAGCGAGAGAGCCAAGACAGAATTCGAGCGGGTCCTTGAACTTGACTCTGAGAATATGGTTGCACTGAAGTTTCTGGGAGATATCTGCCTGGCCGAGGACAGGAGGGATAAGGCGGCAGATTACTACCGGGAACTCCTGGAGATAGACCCCACCAATGACAGGATCAGAGATATTTACGAGGAACTGACCGAGGAGTTTGATCCGCCCGAGATTGACCTGGAAAAGAGTGAGAGTGTGGAAAGCCTGGTTGATGAGAACGAACCTGCCACCATGACACTGGCCGGCATCTACGCCTCGCAGGGTTACTACCAGAAAGCGGTGGACATTTACCGGAGCATACTGGCAGAGCAGCCAGAGAATGAAGAGGCCAGAAAGATGCTCGCCAGAGTGGAGAACAAGTTATCAGAGACTGACAGGGAGAGAGAAGAGGCGTTCGACAGCGAGGTAATGACCATCTCTCTGGATGATATCTCTGAGGATATAGTTGAGAATACCTCCGGCACCGGAGCATCCGATACGGAGCAGCGGGAGGAGGAAAGAGAAGTAGCCCCGGAAGGGGAAGAGGCACCGCCCGAAGGGGAGGAAAGTTCCGAAGAATCAGCCCCGGATGAGGATGAAGGGCCGGGCCCGCAGGGTATGGATGATTTCCTGGGCTGGGTCCGGAAGGTCAAAGGAAAATCGGAAGATAATGAATAGAAGAGGGAGCGGATTTGGCAGATACAAGTGATTTCAGAAATGGTATGGTAATGCGGCTGGATGGGAAACTCTATTCCATAGTAGAGTTTATGCACGTCAAACCGGGCAAGGGAGGAGCTTTCGTAAGGACCAAACTTAAGGAGATACCGGATGGCTCGGTGGTAGACAAGACTTTCCGGTCGGGGGAGAAGGTTGAAGCGGTGAGGGTGGAGAGGCGGAAGCACCAGTTCCTCTACGAAAAGAACGGGCTATACCACATGATGGACGTTCAGGACTATTCACAGATGACGGTGGGAGAAGCGCTCCTGGAGAACTCTCTTGATTTCCTGAAGGAGAATCTGGAGATCGATATACTCTTCGACGAGGATACTCCTCTGGAGGTTAAGCTGCCGATATTCGTGGAACTGGAGGTTGCGGAAGCACAGCCCGGAGTTAAGGGTAACACCGCCCAGGGCGGTTCCAAGAATGTGGTTCTGGAGACCGGGGCCGAGATAGATGTGCCCCTGTTTATCGAAAAGGGCGATCTGCTCAAGATAGATACCAGAACCGGTGAATACATAGAACGGATTAAGTGATGAACAAGAGAAAGATCAAGGAACTGATAAGCATACTCAAGGAAGAGAAACTGGACGAAATCGAGTGGAGCGGCCTCTTCACCAGGCTGCGGGTGGTAAAGAGGTCGGTACAGGCGGGGGAAGCCCCGGCCAGGGAGCCGGCTGAACCGGAGCCAGAATCTGCCGGTGTGACACCTGTGCCAGCTCCGGAGGTTGAAAAGGTCCCTGAAAGCGGTTCTGCCCCTGAGCCTGAGGAAGACAGCTTCGAGAAGATAGTATCTCCCATGGTAGGAACTTTCTACAGGTCTCCCAACCCGGAGGAGCCTCCCTACGTAAAGGAGGGAAAGAGGATCAGCGAGGGGGATGTGGTCTGTATCATCGAGGCCATGAAGCTGATGAATGAGATCGAGGCCGAGACCGGCGGTATTATCAGGGATGTCCTGGTGGAGAATTCCCAGCCGGTGGAATACGGGCAACCTCTTTTCTCCATAGAGACTGACTGAGAGAATAAATTGCCCCACCTGAGTGCTTATTCGGCTTAATAATTGCAAAAATATGAGGTGTATATCAGCGTATTGGCACCGCCAGCAGCAGGATACACTCTAAGATGCTGTAGTAAATGCGGTTATATACCTGATGCTGAAACTCTTAGCAGTCTGGTTTAAGATTAAGGATGCCGAGGAAGATTCAAAATGAAAATAAAAACTATTCTTGAAGAGACAATTGCGAAAAAAGCCTCCGATCTTCACCTGAAAGCGGGCCTACCCCCGGTAGTTCGAATTGACGGGAAGCTGACCAAACTTGATTTCGAAAAGCCCAGCACCAAGGATATGCAGGACATAGCGGACCAGATCCTTTCCCCGGGGCAGCGAAAGAGGTTCATGGAAAGCAAAGAGGTGGACTTCGCCTTTGGAGTCCCCGGACTGGCGCGTTTCAGGGCCAACTTCTACGTTCAGCGCGGCTCCATAGCCATGGTTTTCAGGCACGTGCCGGTAA
>WJIX01000158.1 GCA_014730075.1 bacterium
AAAAGGCTAGCCGGGGTAATCCTGAAGGCCGGCAGGGAGGAAATGAGCGCGGAGCAGATAAAAGACCGGATCATGGACGATGTTACCGAATTCATGGGAGATTCATCCCAGAGTGACGATATAACGATCATTGTCCTGAAAGTACTGCAGAATCAGAAATCGAATTGAGAGCCATCCTGCCAACTATCTCTTGACTGCCAATCCCGGTTTTAATACCATTTCACCAATTATACTCGCCAGTGGAATTGACCTTAACCGGAGGGGCAGTATGTCTTACAGAATATTTGTAATACTGTTATGCTCACTGCTGAGCGTAGCACTCACCTGTAAAAGGGGATTCTCAGAAGAAGAAACCGGGGATAGCGATCTTCATACACCCGCGGAAATCATCAGAATAATGGAAGAATCAGAGCTGATCTACACTATTGCCTATTATGGAGGCGAGGATAGCGATGATGACTCCCTGGTCTTACAACCGGGACGTTACAGGGTTGAGGGAGACAGCAGCGGAATGAAGGTTATGATGGAGTATGAATACTCTCCCGTGGTCATGGGCCACATAAGTCGGGGCGACAGCTTATTCAGCCTTGGTAAGTACAGCGAGGCGGAAGCTCAGTATCATAAGGCCTGGGCATCTGGCAACGGTTCCTATCATCCGGCACTTATTTGCATAGGTAACTGCCATTACGCTGTCGGGCGCTACGACAGCGCGGCAGTCTATTTCAAGGAGGTTATCGGCGGTAATTTCATGAGCTACCAGGCACACTGGTTCCTTTCCGATTCGTACTTCTACCTGGACAGGATCGAAGAAGCCTACAGGGAGCTTCTCACCGCACACCTTCTTAACATTAATCATGACAGCCTGTTCCGAAAGCTGAAGGAGTTAAGGAAAATTATGGGGCGCCCCTGGAAGGATTGGGTAATACAACCGCGTTACCGGATCACCGAAAAAGATGGAAAGATCGTTATCAGCGCCGAAGAGAAGTGGATGGGATACGCCATGGTCAAGGCAGTCTGGCGTTATGAACCGGGATACAGGCAGTCCATGATCGGTCATGAGATGGATCAGGTGCTTACCAGCACCCTGGAAGAGAGAGAAGCTCTGCTGGCCTATCTGGCAACCAGCCAGGATGAGAGAATAACCGGAATAATAGAGGACGGTTTTGTCGATGAAATGCTCATCTATGAGATAATAGCCAGGAAATATCCCGTTATCCTGGTAATCGCCGAAAATGATGATTTTTCGAGAGTAATGGAGTATGTAAATAAATATCACTGACAACCGCAGCTGTTCGGCCTATAACAATTTGACAACCGATAGTTTACAGGATATTATTCCAGCTTTATAATCAGGGCAATCAACCATGGCAAAGCGATTAAGAAGAATAATTATTATAATAGCGGCCTCGGCGGCAACCCTGACTCTGCTGCTGGCCCTGTCAACGTGGTTACTCCTCCGGGGAAGCCTGCCTCGGCTGGATGGTGAGCGGACCATCTCCGGGCTGACCGGTACGGTGAATGTAAACCGCGACTCATTGGGAGTGCCTGTGATCAAGGCCAAAAACCGGGTGGATGCCGCGCGGGCGCTGGGATATGTACACGCTCAGGACCGCTTCTTCCAGATGGACCTTCAGAGAAGAAGAGCTGCCGGAGAGCTGGCGGAGCTTCTCGGCCCCGCACTGGTGAGTATAGATCGCTCCACCCGGATACACCGCTTCAGAAAACTGTCACGGAGAATTATCCCCGGCTTAACACCCCGTTATCTCGAAATCATCAAAGCTTATTCAGAGGGGGTCAATACCGGCCTGGAGGACCTGCGGGTCAGGCCTTTCGAATACCTGCTACTGCGTAAGAGCCCGGAGAGCTGGCGTCCCGAGGACACCATACTTACTCTATACGCGATGTTCCTGGACCTATCCCTCTTTACCTACCGGACAGAATTCTCATATTACCTGGCCTCAGATATTCTTCCTTCCGCCCTGTCAGAATATCTTCTAACCCCCGCAGCAAAATGGGACGCTCCTCTTCAGGAGGGGCCTCCTCTGCCAGTTCCCATCCCCGATTCCACAGAGGTAGATACCCGAGAGTGGTTATGGGATACTGATAACGATGAAGCTGAAAGGCCTGACTTTTCGCAAGAGATGCCAGGGAGCAACAACTGGGCGGTAGCGGGAGAGCTGACATCCCACGGAGGAGCACTCCTGGCTAATGATATGCACCTTTCGCACGGAATTCCCAACATCTGGTACCGGGCGAAAATGGGCTGGACGGAAGAAGAAGCGCAAAGAACCCTGGCCGGGGTCACCCTGCCGGGGACCCCTCTTATAATTGCCGGCAGCAACGGGGACCTTGCCTGGGGGTTCACAAACAGTTATGTGGATGCGGCGGATCTGGTCCGGCTGCAGCTTAATCCGGCTGACAGCACTCTCTACCGCACTCCGGACGGATGGGAGAAGTTCCGTACCATTAAAGAAATAATAGAGGTGGCCGGCTCCACCCCGGATACCATGACCATAAGTCAGACCCGCTGGGGCCCGGTTCGTCTTTCAGCGTTGTCTGGCAATCCTATGGCGCTTCGCTGGACCGCCTATGACACCGCGGCGGTGAATATGAAACTGGTAGAGCTGGAGAGAGCCGCCACGGTGGATCAGGGTGTAGAGGCCGCCTCCCGTTCTGGCATCCCACCCCAGAATTTCGTCTGCGCAGACCGCATTGGTGATATCGCCTGGACTATCGCGGGCCGTATCCCCCGACGTTTCGGATGGAACGGACGGCTGCCGGTTTCATGGGCGAATGAAAGATACGGATGGGCAGGGTATCTCAGTCCCAGAGAACAGCCCCGAATCATCCGCCCCCCGGAAGGTATACTCTGGACTGCTAACAACCGGGTAGCCGGTGAGGAATTCCTCAACAAACTCGGTGACGGTGGATACGGGCTTGGCGCCAGGGCCATGCAGATCAGAAATACCCTGCGGGAAATGGACAGGCCCGAAGAGAAGGATATGCTGGCCCTTCAGCTGGACGACCGGGCAATATTCATGAACCAGTGGAGAGAATTCGCACTGGAGCAGCTTCATGGAGAGACCGCCCCGGTCAGGATCGAGTTTGCCAGGATCATCAGGGAGGACTGGAGCGGAAGGGCATCGGTCAACTCGGCAGGCTACAGACTTATCAGAGCATTCACCTATTCACTGATCGATAATATCTACGGCGGGCTCACCGCCCCTGTCAGGTCCAAGTCCGGTCATGACTGGTTCAGAGGGCAGCACCTCCCCTACCGCCACGCCATAACCTGGGAACTGATTCACCGGCGCCCCCCTCACCTGCTGCCTCCACCCTACCGGAACTGGGATGAACCGGTCCTCTCCGCGGTGGATGAGGCAATGGAAATGGCCACCGGCGGTGGCGCTCCCGCTTCGGAATGGAAATGGGGAAAAAGAAACGTGGTGGATATATCTCATCCCTTCGTCAGGCTGGTGCCGCAACTCCGCCGTTTCCTGGCCGCCCCTGCCGACAGATTGCCGGGTGATTCGCATATGCCCAGGGTACAGAGCGTATCATTCGGAGCCAGTGAGCGGATGGTGGTATCCCCCGGCCGTGAGGAATCAGGGATCTTCCATATGCCCGGCGGGCAGTGCGGACACCCCCTTTCAGACTATTTCCTGGCAGGGCACCGGGACTGGGCGAGAGGGAGGAGATCATCATTTCTTCCGGGAGTGATAAAACACCAGCTGGTTCTGAAACCTGGAGGAGATTAGAAAGCAGGCGGGCATTTCCGTTGACTTCACCTACCAATTCTGCTATCCTTAATTGATGGAACAGGTTACATGTTAACCCTTTTATCCGCGTGCCTCCATTTAAGTGGAACCCATCATGAAAAGATCAGCAGCAGCATTGATCCTTCTTCTGCCTCTTTCCATCCCGATATCAGGTGAGTATCAGGGAAAAATTGATAATCCCCCTATATATATCGCATTTCACTGGCATATGCATCAGCCGATTTACTACCCTTACGAGTCTGTGGTGCAGACCGAGCAAAACGGCAGGTATCCATATTCGGTGTTTGATATCTTCAACGAGCGGACCGGGCCCTATACCAGCTATCCCCCCGGCGCGGTTCAGAAAGGTAAAAACAGCGGATTTGAATATTTCGGGGCGCAGGTCAGCCTTTCAGGCTCCCTGATAGAAAACCTCAATGAACTGGAAGATTACGGTAACGTCAACTTCCAGGGCTGGAAAAACCACTGGACCGGAATTCTCTCCGATACCACCTCGCTGGGAAACCCCAGGCTCGATCTTGTCGCCTTCGGATATTTCCACCCCCTGATGGGGCTGATATGGAAGGACGATATCCGCGAGCAGATCCAGATGCACAGAAGCGTTCTGCAGGATAACTTCGGGATAACAGATTATTCGAAGGGTATATTTCCCCCTGAGAACGCTTTTGCACCGGGGATGATCCCCGAGCTGACCTCAGAGGGGATCGAATGGGTGCTGGTGGACAATATACATTTCGAACGCGCCTGTGAGGGGTATCCGTTCACCACTGCCGGAAACCTCTACGAACCGAATAAATCAGATATCAGGAATCCCGATCCCGGCGACTGGGTGCAGCTAACCGACCTGTGGGCTCCCACCATGGTCTCAGCCAGATGGGCGCATCAGCCGCACTACGTGGAATACACTGATCCCGGGAGCGGCCAGGTCTCCAGGATAATAGCCGTGCCGGCGGACAGGTACATGGGAATTGAGGACGGCAGGGGAGGATTCGGTGCACTGCAGTATGAAACTGTTATGAGCCAGCTGGAAAGTTACAACACCGATCCCGACCACCCCATACTTATCGTGCTTGCCCATGACGGGGACAACCACGGAGGAGGAAGCTCCGCTTATTATAATAATAATTTCCAGGATTTCGTGGACTGGCTGGCGGACAATCCTGACAGATTCGTCTGCACCACCATCCAGGATTACCTGGATAGATTCCCACCCGGCCAGGACGATGTTATACATATCGAAAATGGCAGCTGGAGCGGGGCCGATAACGGCGATCCGGAGTTCAGAAAATGGCTGGCCGATGAGAATGCCGGGGGCTACTCCGCGGACCGCAACAGCTGGGGTATCATAACCGCGGCCAGAAATTACATCGCCACGGCAGCTGATATAGCCCCGGAGGCGCAGAATACCATGGACGCTCGAAGCTACCTCCTGGTAGGCCAGTCCAGCGATTACTGGTACTGGGATTACTCGCTGGACGGTATCTGGGATTCGCACCCCTCCAGGGCTTCAAACCAGGCAGTCCAGCTGGCCGGGCCGGTCATCTCCGGAAACCCGGACAATACCGGGCCCACCATCTTTCTCCCCCAGAGGGAGCCCTACAACCCTGGAGGCTCTGAGTGGAACCAGCCGCAACCGAGTGATTTCCAGGTCTGGACCTATGTGTACGACATCAGCGGCCTGAGCTCGGTCAGACTGAAATACAGAATCGATAATGACGGTGAGGTCTCCGGCGAGAATATGATCTATAACGGCGGCCGGGGAGTTGGAAGCTGGTATGAAACAGATATGCAGTCTTCATTTATCCCCTCTCAGACTGACCCCCTGCCGGATGTCAAGGCGGAAGAGTATTCTGCGGATATTGCCGGGCACGATAACGTTCTGATCGATTACTACGTGAGCGCTGTCGATTCAAACGGTAACAGCTCCAGAACCGTTATTCAGCATGTCTGGGTGGGCGAGAATCAGGGAGGCGGCACTGGCGTTGTATCCTGGCTGCCGGTTAATCCCGCCGTGGATGACTCAATCACCATAACCGTACCGGACACTTCCAGAAGCGCCCTTCTTCACTGGGGAGTGAACTATCAGGGAAGCAGCTGGCAGACTCCCGCCCAGGTTTACTGGCCGGACGGGACCGGACTTTTTCAGGGAAGCGGGCCGGCGGTGGAATCTCCTTTCCATGATGAGGGCAGTGTCCAGAATATTACCATAGGCCCATTCAACCGGCCCGAACAGGCAGTATCGGGAATCGCCTTCGTTATACACTATGAAGATGGAAGCTGGGATAACAACAACGGGAACGACTACCATATAGATTTCGGCGGTTCCGGCGGCTCCCCGGTCTGGTTAATGGACGGCAATCTGGAGAGCGGGGCCGATATTATCTGCCAGAGCGGGGGGATGACTCTTTATGCCATATGGCAGTCACCATTCCTGTACCTGGCCTCAGAAACAGCGGTGGGAAGCGGCGGGGATAAGTTCATACTGATTTGTGGTGACACTCTGTCGATGACTCCGGCGCCCTGGGCAAAATCAGGGCAGACCGTTCAGTGGGACGCCTTCCTTGCAAATGAAGCTGATAATAACTATATCGGCTGGTTCGACGATGCCGGCGGAGGGGGTCAGGGTTCCGGGGACTACATGGAAGGATGGATCGATATCGGGCTGGAGTTCGGATCTATTCCCCCAACTCTCTATCTCAGCCTGGCGCGGTATCAGACCCAGGATGGCGGCTCACTCATCCTGCAGGTGCCTCCCGGCGACGGGGATGGGAATATTGAAGGATTAGAATACATCGAATATCAATATACCATCCCGGTATCCGTAGAAGGGAACGAAGGTCAAACACCACGGACCTTTACCCTGTCGCAGAACTATCCCAATCCATTCAATCC
>WJIX01000159.1 GCA_014730075.1 bacterium
CGTTTTGTTCTTCAGAATCTCCTCCCGGATTCTCTCGAATATAAGCACATTTGCGTCTATAGCCATTCCGATGGTAAGGATGATCCCGGCCAGTCCGGGCAGGGTAAGTGCCGCACCGAGATAGGCCAGCAACCCGAATACTATCAGGAGGTTGAACAGCAGTGTTATGCTGGCAATTATCCCGGAAAGCTTGTAATAGACCACCATGAAGATCACTACCAGGGCCAGCCCGAGCAGCGCCGCCCTGATACCCATCTCTATGGAGTCGCGCCCCAGGGATGGGCCTACCGACCTCTCCTCGATTATTTTCATGTCGGCCGGAAGAGCGCCCGCCCGCAGTACTATTGAAAGGTCTCTGGCTTCAATGTCAGTGAAGCTTCCCTCTATCACTCCCTGGCCGCTCGGTATCTTGCTCTTTATCACGGGGTAAGATTTTATCTTTCCATCCAGAACAATCGCAGTGAACCTGCCCACATTCTTGCCGGTGAAAGAGGCCAGCTGCCTGGCTCCCTTCCTGTTGAAACTGAACCCGATAATAAGGTTGCGGGGGTTCTGCGGATCAGGCCTCGGGGTGGCGTTATTCAGATTCCTTCCCGAGACCATCTCATCTTTGGCCAGCAGGAAGAGAAACTTTCCCCGCCCAGCGTCGTTGGGCAGGGGGGTCCACTCCTCGAACCACACGAACTCGCTGTCATCGGGGATCACATCCCTGACCTCAGGCCTGGCCAGAGCTCTTCTGATTCGGGGAACGTATCTCTCGTGCACCACTACCCAGTCCCTGTAAACGGAAAATAACATCGATGAGAAGGGGTTCTCTCTTCCGGTTGCCTCCAAGGGGATCTCACCCAGCTCATCTTCCGTGTCTGTCAGAAATAGCGAGTCAGGGTCGGCGGCGGAGCTGTCGGCAGCCAGGAGATCTTCTCCAAAGGGGTCTTCGACTTCGGCAGTATCCCGCTCAGCGGTTTCAGGGATGGAATCACCCTCTTGATCCTTCATCACCTCATCGACCCTTCTTATCACCGCGGCGAGCTCCTTCTGGTCGCGAACCAGTCGCCATTCCAGCATGGCGGTCTTACCTATCAGCCTCTTGGCCCTTTCCGCGTCCTGGAGGCCGGGGAGCTGGACTATTATTCTGTTCCCCCCCTCCTTCTGGATGGTAGGTTCAGATACTCCGAACTGGTCCACCCTGTTGCGGATAACCTCCAGCGCCCTGTCCACAACATCCTGCTTTTCATCTTCGGGCAGCTTAGATTCGTCGACCTCCAGTACAAGGTGCATCCCGCCCTTAAGATCCAGCCCCAGCTTGAGAGATTTCTGAAGCAGCTTGTCATATTCTTCCGGGGTTTCGACTTCCATTGTCTCCTTCTGTTCTTCGGGCATGGTTACCACCCTGAAGGTCGGATAGAGGAAGTAGAGGGCTCCGATAAAAATCAACACCACAATAATTATCTTTATTCTGATATCTTTTTTCACTTTTAACACACCTTGAATTAAAAAAACTATTTACCAATATAAATAAAGGGATAACTCCCCCTTTAAGACTGAACTATTAATCTATAACAAACAGGCTGTAATAGTCAAAGAGAAAATGCCGATTAAACAGTATAATAACATAACCCTCTGCCTGGCGGAGGACCTGAAGGCGCCCTTTATCTCCTGCCGCCGGACGGGCACCTGTGCGGGGAAGGGAATAAACAATGCTGCCGGGCAGATCAGCCCCTGAAAATCTAACCAATCCCTGTTGAATAACAAATAAATTCCTGGATTTTTTCGGATATATTCTCATTTTTGCAACTTTTTGCCGGGGAGGAAATTATGGACTACCTGGTTGGCGGGAGCGGGACTGCGAGCAGGACCCTGACCGGCAGCTTCAATATGCCAATAAACTACGTGGCCATGCCCCGGCAGGAAATACTCAGCAGCATTACCGGCTCCATATGCCGCAGCCTGCAGGGGTCAGCGGGCGGGGGCAGGAGCAGTATTACCGGCGTCCGTTAATCGGCGGACAGGCCCGGCTAATCCTTGAAGTAGGCCTTCTCGAAGCTGTCTACCAGCTTGCGAAGCGCGCTTATATGCGCCATATCCAGGGTCTGCTTCGACTTCATGGAGTGGACCAGCATCCTGTGCAGCAGAACAGTCTGTTCCGCGTAGTGGCCGTAGCCGTCATCCCCGGGGTCAACCGGTTTGATCCTCTGTGTCATAAAGTACTGCCACACTATATGCTGCAGCGCTTCCGCGTGTTCTTCCTTATTGCTGATCCACCTGACTATCTGGTTGTAGTTCTTTTCCTCAGAGCCGGTCAGCTTCTCTATCATATTCATCGATTTCTCGATGGTGTCGATATGCTCTCTGATCATCTCGATCCTCATCCTGTCATCATATATCCCGCAGGGGATCTCGCAGTGAGCCACTGCGGTCCTGGCGGAAAGGGCCATCAGGATCAAGAACAGGACTGAGGTTTTTCTGGCTTTCATAACACTCTCCCTGGTTGAAGACTGATTCATACTACCCGGCGTCTGATAAACCGAGACGAACATCCCCCAGATGTTCAACTTACATATTACCCCAGATGACGGCGCGGTAAAATAACAAACTTTATCAGAGAGCTCCGTGGCATCCCATAAACTGTTGACTTATTTTCAGATCTCGGGTAGATTTTAGTTGAAATTTCATGCCCTGACAGGGATTTGCAGCGGCCCGGGCTTATGATAAGCGCAAGCGGGAGGCATGATCTTGAGGGTACGGTTATTCCTTTGCGGAGACAGAGAAGATGAACGACCAGCAGATCGGCGACTATAAAATCCTTAAGCAGATAGGGGCCGGTGGAATGGCCAGGGTATACCTGGGCGTTCACAAGGATGTGCCCAACCTCAAGGTGGTACTGAAGGTGCTCTCCGACCCCCGCCAGGCAGAGAGGTTCAAGCAGGAAGCTGATAAGCTGGCCCTTCTGGACAGGCATCCCCACATCTGCAAGATCAAGCACTTCTTCAATCATGGCGAAGAGCTGGTCATCGTGATGGAGTACATTGAGGGGGAAACCCTCAAGGAGATCCTGGACGAAAAAGAGATTCTTACCATACCGGAAGCGCTCCAGATAATCTGCGATATCATTTCCGCGCTGGAGCCGGCCCACCAGCAGGGTATATACCACCGGGACATCAAGCCTGGCAATATCATGTTCAAGGAGTCCGGGCAGGTTAAAATAATCGACTTCGGGATAGCAAAGGCAAAGACCGATCCCAGCCTGACCATGGTCGGGACCACTGCCGGGACCCCCGACTACATGGCCCCGGAGCAGTTCGCCGCCTCAGATGATCTCGACTACGCCAGATCGGATATCTACGCGGTAGGGACCATGCTGTACAGGATGCTGACCGGGGAGCTCCCCTTCAAGGGGGAAAATGAATTCCTGCTGCGGGATGCCAAAATGCTGGAGACACCAGCGAAACCTTCGGAGCTTAACGGTGAAATCAGCCGGGAGCTGGACGAAATAATACTCAAATCGATCAGCAGCGACCCGGAGAAGAGGTACGGTTCGGTGGCTGAGATGAAGGATAAGCTCAAGGAGATCCAGCAATCGTACAAGACCGCCGAGACGGTGGTTTCGATCCGGGAACCGGAGAGAAGAGAGCCCCCCGGAGCAAAAAAAGGGGCCGGCGGCGCCAGGAAGATAATCTCGATAGCCGCGGTGATAATCATTCTTGCCGCTGTTGCGGTATACTTCCTGCTGATCCGTCCCTCCCCATCTACCATGGGAGAAATTACCGTCACGGTAACCCCAGCCAGCAACATATATATAGACGGAGAGCTGGCAGGCCGCGGTACCAGCGTCCACAGCGCCCGGCTGGAGGAAGGCAAGCATATATTGAAAATAGAGAATATGTCAGCCCTGTTCGAAAAGGAGCTGGTGGACACCGTGATGATCTCCGCGGGCAGGAGATTGATCAGGGAATACAGCTTCATGGGCGGGCTTGATATCAGGGTAAATCCGGCCGGAACGATCTTCGTAGGCGATGCCATGGTGGAGGAATCGACCTCAGGGAAGCTTCTCCCCCTTCCTCCCGGCAGGCATATCGTGAGGGTAAGGAATGAAGAGGCCTCCGGGGTGAAGGAGTTCAAGGATACCATCCAGCTTGCGGCAAACCGGAGGGTGGAAAGAGAATATACTTTCAAAATCCCCTCACCGGACGAAAACAGAGATGGCCGAAGAGAGGAAAGCGACAGACAGGAGGCAAGGGAAGAAAAAGCTGAACCGGCCATAGCTCCTGGAATGCTGCTGGTTGGCTCGAGGCCCCGGTTCGGGGATATCTATATCGACGGGGTGCTTCAGAACTACAAGACTCCATATACCTTCAGCCTTCCCCCCGGAGAGTACTCCATAAGGGTGGTAATCGTCGAAGATGGAAAGAGTTATCAGCAAAACTACAGGGTGGAAATAAAAAGCGGGGAAACGGAAAAAATAAACTTTAAACCTCTGGAGTAATGGGGTATAATTTCGTATGATTTTCACGACCACAAATCCAAGGGGGGCGCAATGAGCGGTAAGATGCCTTTATATGCAGCGGTGATTTTTTCTCTGCTGCTGGTGAGCTTTTCCGACGGAACAGTCGCCGATGGCGACGACACCATAGCGAAGCAGCTGGCCAAAGCGGTAAACCTTTATACCGAACTGGAATTCGACAGGGGGCTGGAGATCACGGAACAGCTGATGGCCAGGGATGATCTCTCACCCAATGACAGCATTGCTATATTCGAGGTCAAAAGTATTATTACCTACGCCAAGGGTCAGCAGTACAAGAACAGGGCCTTCGACTATCTCAAGGATATATCGCGTATAGGGCACTGCCTGATCCACCTGCCGAGAGAGATCTGGCCCACCGAACTCAGGGACAAGTGGTATTCCATATCCAAACAGAAGAATATACTTACCTGTCCGGTGGAAGCGGATTCGAAGATCCAGACCATAGCGATCATGGAGTTCGACAACTACTCGGTGGGCAAATACCAGGAGGAGCTGGGTGATCTCAGCAAGGGGCTGGCCGACTTCTTCGAATACGACTTTTCCAGGTTCTCCGACCTCAAGGTAGTGGAGAGGGATAAGATCGATTACATTCTCAAAGAGCTGAAGATGGTGGAAGAGGGCAAGATAGACAAGGGCACCGCGGTAAAGGCGGGAAAGATCCTGGGAGCCCAGATGATGGTTTTCGGGAGCATCACCCAGATAGACCGGAACAACGCAGTAATGCTGGCAAGGGCGGTCAATGTTGAAACCTCCGAGATCATCACCATCGCCGAAAAGCGGGGAAAACCGAATTTCGTGGAGATGGAGAAGGAGCTGGTGAAGGAGCTGGCGGACCAGCTGAACCTGCTGGTAACGGACAAGAACAGGGAGCTCATCGATGAATCCGGGACCAGGGATATGGACGCTGCCAAGCTCTACTCCATGGGGCTGAAGTATCTGGACAGGTACGAGTACAAGAAGGCCTACGATTATTTCAAGAAGGCCTACGACAAGGATAACAGCTTCACCGAAGCCAGAAACAAGATGGAAGTCTACAAGCCGCTGATCAGCTGACCTGAACCGTTAAGCGGGGAGAGATTATAATGAACAGGTATCTGACCTTCCTGATCGCCTTGATAGTTATTTTAAGCGCCGGCTGTTCCCAGTCTCTATACACCCGGGGTAAGCTTGCCTCCGGGGAGGGCGATTACGACACCGCACTCACCCTGCTCTACCAGGCAGTGGAGGAGGACCCTGAAGATTACCGTATCTGGCGGGAGATCGGCAGGATATACTATCAGAGCGGATCACCCAAGAAGGCGGAGGAGGCGTTTGCCATGTCCAACCGGATCAGGCCCAACGCCCCATCCAGCCTTTACCTGGGGCTGATCCTGGAGCAGAGAGAGGAGTATGACCGGGCGATCAAGCTCTACGGGTCGGCGGTCAACATGGAGAGTGATCCTCCGGTCAGAGAGAGGGTCCGCCAGCGCCTGGAGGCGCTGATAGACCGGAAGCTGGAGCAGGAGGCGATAGCGGCTGTACGGGGAGAATCCGAGATAGAGACCAGCTCGATACCTGAC